>JAABRN010000213.1 GCA_011390855.1 Hydrogenophaga sp.
CTCGGGGGGCAGCGAACCACGCGAAGCGGAGAGCGTGGGGGTTGCATTCGCCGCAGGGCCGCCCCAAGGCGAGTCGGCCCCCTCGGGGGGCAGCGAACCACGCGAAGCGGGGAGCGTGGGGGTCACATCCCCGAGCCGTGCCGACACACCAAAGTTCAGAGGGACGCCGCCTATGAGAAACCCCGGCTCAAGGCCAGCGCGTTCCAATATCCACGTCAACATGGCTGTCGTGGTGGTCTTTCCGTGCGTACCGGCCACCGCCAGCACGTGCCTGCCTTGCAGCACGTGCTCGGCCAGCCATTGAGGACCGCTGGTGTAGGGTGCCCCGCTCTCCAGAATGGCCTCCATCAGGGGAAATTTTGGCGCGCCGTCTGGCTGGCGGGCTCTGCTGACCACGTTGCCCACCACGTACATGTCGGGTTGCAAGGCCAGTTGATCGGCGTTGTAGCCCTCGATCAGCTCGATACCCAAGGCTTGCAATTGGTCGCTCATGGGAGGGTAGACAGCGCTGTCACACCCGGTGACGCGATGCCCCGCCTCCCGCGCCAAGGCGGCCAGCCCGCCCATGAAAGTGCCGCAGATGCCCAGGATATGTATATGCATGGGCGAGATTCTAGGGCGGCGTTGATCAAGCCCCTGTTGGGCAACAGGCAGCATGCTGAACAAGTTCCTCTTGGCGTGCATCCCTGTCCTGGGTGGGCTGAGGCGTTGCAAAGCCCCGGAGGACTGCCCGGTAACGGGGCGGTTTGCGCCTTGTATTCCACCCGCAGCCGGGCGCGCGCATCCACGTTGGCGTGTGCAGCGTCGTCTTGAACGGAGTTGGTGACCGCATCGGCACCCTGTGTACCGATGAGCGGGCACAATCTGCCCATGAACATTCATCGAGCAGACCCTCTCGAAGAAGTCGCGGCGGTGGCGGCGCGCATGGTGGTGGAAGAAGGGCTGGACTTTGCGGCAGCCAAGCGCCGTGCAATCAGGCAGATGGGGCTGGGTGCCCGCACGGCCCTGCCCGACAACATGGCGATGGAGGCGGCGGTGCGTGAGTACATCACCGTGTTCTGTTCTGAAACGCAGCCAGACGAGCTGCACGCTTTGCGCCAAACGGCCCTGATGTGGATGGAGCGCATGTCCCGATTTCGCCCCCATCTGTCAGGGGCAGTCTGGTATGGGTGGGCAACCCGCCACAGCGATATTCGTTTGCATCTGTACTGTGACGACCCCAAGGAAGCAGAGTGGGCTCTGCTCGATCATCGGGTCGACTACCACCCAGGGACGGCGGCAAGCCGTGGAGGTGAGCCGGTACAGGCGCTCACGCTGCGGACGCGGTGCGATGCCCTGGCGCAGTGGGTGCTGGTGCATCTGATGGTGCACGATCTGGATGACTTTCGCGGAGCGCTCCGCCCGGATGCGGAAGGGCGCAAGCCACGTGGCGACGCCGCGGCTGTGCGCAGTTTGCTGAGTGCACCGTCAAGTGGAGTAGAAGCATGAGCGCAGAGTCGGGCCGTTCCCAATCAGATACCCACCTCAACCCGCAGGGCGAAGGTGATCCCATGCACCGTCGGCGCAGGTATTTATTGACGTCTGCGGTGGCGCTGGGCGCGCTTGGCGCAGGCGCAGGCGTGGCCTGGTGGCGGTTTCGCCCGGCTGCGGTCATGACTGGCGCTGAAGCGGCGTTTTGGGACGCGCAGTTTGACGGGCCGTCTGGAGAGTCTGTCCGCATGGCGGATTGGCGTGGTCGGCCGCTGCTGGTGAATTTCTGGGCCACCTGGTGCCCGCCCTGTGTGGAAGAGCTACCGCTCCTGAATGCTTTCCAGGCCAGTCAGGCAGAAAAGGGCTGGCAGGTGGTCGGTCTGGCGGTAGATCAGCCCAGTGCGGTGCGGGGCTTCCTTCAGAAGTTGCCGTTGAGTTTCCCGGTCGGTATGGCTGGATTCGCGGGCACCGAATTGAGCCGTTCGCTGGGCAACCTCACCGGCGGCCTGCCCTTTACCGTGGTGTTCGACGCAGCGGGTCAGATCGCCCATCGCAAGATAGGGCAAGTCTCGGAGGCGGACCTGACTCAGTGGGCCCAGCTCGGATAGTTGCCTTTTCTGTGGGCTGAGATTGCGGCAATTTGGGTGAAAAAGTGATTCACTGGCTAAATTTTCGCCATCTTGGAGCGTATTTCGCCGAAATGGGTTAAAAAGATCCCAAATTCGAGCAGTCGGATCCTCAACTCAGCATCCGACACCCGGTCGACTTCAATGGGTCCGATCTTTGTGTCATCGTGTACACTGCGACACCTTTTCGGGTTGGCAGGTTTTTCCATTGGTAAATAGGAGAACTTAAGTCGACTTGAGCGATTTTCGTTGGAGATACCATGGATTTAAGAAAACTAAAGACCCTGATCGATCTGGTGTCCGAGTCGAACGTTTCCGAACTCGAGATCACCGAGGCCGAGGGCAAGGTCCGAATCGTGAAAAGCGCACCGGCTGGTGCGGTGGCTCCCGTGACCTACACCATGGCGCCCGCGCCAGTCGCAGCCCCCAGTGCACCCGTGCCGGCTGCTCCAGCCGTTGAAGCGGCGGCGGCCCCTGCACAGCCAGATGGTCACACGGTGAAGTCACCCATGGTGGGCACCTTCTACCGCGCTTCCAGCCCGGGCGCCAAGCCCTTTGTCGAAATCGGCGATTCGATCAAGGAAGGCGAGACGATCTGTATCGTCGAGGCGATGAAGATCCTCAACGAGATCGAGGCCGACAAGTCAGGCACCGTGACCCAGATCCTGGTGGAGAACGGACAGGCCGTCGAATACGGCCAGCCGCTCTACGTGATCGAATAACCGGCTGGGAGCCCATGTTCAAGAAAATCCTGATCGCCAATCGCGGCGAAATCGCCTTGAGGGTGCAGCGCGCCTGCCGTGAAATGGGTATCAAGGCGGTCATGGTGTATTCCGAAGCCGACCGCGATGCCAAGTATGTGCGTCTGGCCGACGAGGCTGTCTGCATCGGTCCGGCATCCAGTACGCACAGCTACCTCAACATGCCTGCCATCATCTCGGCAGCCGAGGTGACCGATGCTGAGGCCATCCACCCAGGCTACGGCTTTCTGTCCGAAAACGCCGACTTCGCCGAGCGCGTGGAGCGCAGCGGATTCACTTTCATCGGTCCTACGCCCGAGTCCATCCGCTTGATGGGTGACAAGGTCTCTGCCAAGCAGGCCATGATCCGCGCTGGCGTGCCCTGTGTACCGGGCTCCGAAGGCGCCCTGCCGGACGATCCGGTCGTGATCAAGCGCACCGCCAAAGCGGTGGGTTATCCCGTGATCATCAAGGCCGCTGGCGGTGGTGGCGGGCGCGGCATGCGCGTGGTGCACACTGAAGCCGCGCTGCTGCACGCGGTGCAAACCACCAAAGCCGAAGCCGGTGCCGCATTTGGCAACCCCGAGGTGTACATGGAGAAGTTTCTCCAGAACCCTCGGCACATCGAGATCCAGATTCTGGCCGACACGCACCGCAACGCGGTGTACCTGGGCGAGCGCGACTGCTCCATGCAGCGGCGCCACCAGAAGGTGATCGAAGAAGCCCCGGCGCCCGGCATCCCGCGCCGGCTGATCGAGAAGATTGGTGACCGTTGCGCCACCGCCTGC
>JAABRN010000214.1 GCA_011390855.1 Hydrogenophaga sp.
TTCCGGGTTTCTGGCGGTATACATGATGGGCGTGATCACCGGCAACCGGGCTCGGCGGCAGGTACGACCCAGTCTTTCTGCCATGGACGGCTACGCCTGGCTGGCGCAGGCGGGCATGTTTCTTTTGCTGGGTTTGCTGGTCACGCCCACCGATCTGCTGCGCACCATCTGGCCCGCCCTGGGGGTATCGCTGGTGCTCATGTTCATTGCGCGCCCGGTGTCGGTCTGGCTTTGTCTGGCACCGCTTCGTTTCAAGCGGAACGAAATCGCCTTCATTTCGTGGGTGGGCCTGCGTGGCGCGGTGCCCATTGTGCTGGCGGTGTTCCCGGTGATGGCGGGTGTTCAGGGCGCGCAAACCTTCTTCAATGTGGCCTTTGTGGTGGTGCTCACGTCGTTGTTGCTGCAAGGGTCCACCATTGCCCTGGCAGCTCGCAAAACAGGCGTGGACCTGCCCGACCCTGACGACACCGAACATGCCCGGCTGGTGTTCGGCGATTTTGTGCTCGACGCCAGCACGCCACTGGAGACCTTGTGTTCTTTCTACGGCCTGCCTGTGCCTGCGGAATCGCAACAGTCTGTTGGCCGGTGGCTGCGCCAGGAGCTCAACCGCCCCCCGGTCGAGGGCGACAGCGCACAACTCGGCCATGCCGAGATCAGTGTGCGCAGCATGGATGGCGAGCGTATCCAGCAGATCGGCATCAAGCTGGGCTGAAGGTCTTGCCAAGGTTTGCATGGCACGCGGCAAGCGCCGGGCAAGGCATGGGTTATATTAATAACCGTCCGGTCATTAATTGAGTCATGTCTGCCCTTCCCCCACAGTCCGTCCACGATCGCTCAGACGAAGCAGAGCCGCGACAGCGCCGCAGCCGCCGCAAGGAGGCGCGGCCTGGCGAACTGATCGACGCTGCTTTGGCGCTTTTCGTCGAAAAAGGCTTTGCCGCCACACGAGTGGAAGAGGTGGCCGCGCGCGCGGGTGTATCCAAGGGAACGCTGTTCATCTACTTCCCCAGCAAGGAAGAACTGTTCAAGGCGGTGGTGAGGGAAAACATTTCCGGGCGCTTTACCGCCTGGGGAGAGGAACTCGAAACCTATACCGACAGCAGCGCCGAACTGGTGCGCTACTGCATGCATTCCTGGTGGGAACAGATCGGCATGTCTGCCGCGTCGGGCATCACCAAGCTGGTCATGAGCGAGGCCGGCATGTTCCCCGAGATCGCGGCCTTTTACCAGCAGGAAGTGATTGAACCCGGTCACGACCTGTTGCGCAAAGTGCTCCAGCGTGGCATCGCGAGCGGCGAATTCCGGCCGATGCCCATTGAGTACGCGGTGTACAGCCTGATCGCACCCATGATTTTCCTGCTGATGTGGAAACACTCCATGGCGCCCTGCTGCCCACCGTCGCAGCAACTCGACCCCGTGACCTTCATTGACACCCAGGTCAGCCTCTTGCTTGGCGGCATGCTGGCCCCCAGCGCGTCTCGCTGAACTGTTCTTTTCCCGGTTGCCTGCATGTCCACTCCTCGCCGTAGCGCTTCCTGGTTCAAGTGGCTGCTTCTTGCCGCCCTGGTGCTGGCCCTCGTGGCTGGGCTCTACCGGGCCATTCAGAAAAAACAGACACAGCAAGAAGCCGCCGTCGCTGCCGCGCAAGCCCTGCAGGCGGACCCTGTCTATGAGCTTTCTGCCGACGACGTCACCGAAGTCGCCTCCCTCAATCTCACCCAGACGGTCTCGGTCTCCGGTTCACTGCAGGCCATTCAGACCGCCACGGTCAAGGCGCGCGCCGCCGGGGAGCTGAGGGATCTGTCCAAGCGGGAAGGAGACACCGTGGTCGAGGGCGAGGTGCTCGCCCGCATCGACAGCACGGAGGCGCAAGCGCGCGTGCGCCAGGCTGCCCGCCAGGTCGACGCCGCGCAGACGCAAGTGGATATCGCGCGCCGCGCGCTGGACAACAACCAGGCGCTGGTGCGCCAGGGTTTCATCTCGGCCACGGCGCTGGACACATCCACCGCCAACCTGAGAAGCGCCGAAGCCACCCAGCAGGCGGCCATGGCGGCGCTGGACATCGCTCGCAAGGGGCTTGCCGACACGACGCTGCGATCGCCCCTGTCCGGGCAGGTGTCTGCCCGCATGGCACAGAACGGTGAACGTGTTGGCGTCGATGTGCGCATCCTCGATGTGGTGGACCTCTCGGCGTTCGAACTCGCAGCAGCCATTGCCCCGGCCGACGCCGTTGCAGTGCGCGTGGGCCAGCCGGCGAGCGTGCAGGTAGAGGGCCTGAGTGAACCATTGCAGGCCAAGGTGCTGCGCATCAACCCCAGCGTGCAGGCCGGTAGCCGCAGCGTGCTGGTCTACCTCCGCGTGCCAGCGCAGCCCGGGATGCGCCAGGGCCTGTTTGCGCAGGGCAGTATCAGCACCGGCCAATTCAGCGCGCTGGCCGTTCCGCTGTCGGCCGTGCGCAACGACAAGCCTCAGCCTTATGTGCAGGTGCTTCAAGAAGGCGCCGTCAGGCATGTGCCGCTGGAGCCGGGCGCGCTGGGCGTTCTGAACAGTGAACCCATGCGTGTGGTTGAGGGCTTGCCCGTCGGGACTGTGGTGCTGCGGGCCCAGGCTGGCCTGATCCGCGAGGGAACGGCGGTGCGTGCAGGCAGGCTTGAGGCGGGCGCCAAAACCGCGACCGAGGGTGCCGCCACTGCCCCCACGGCCAACGCCAACTGAGCCCGCTCCATGTGGTTCACCCGCATCTCCTTGCTCAACCCGGTGTTTGCCACCATGGTGATGGTGGCCTTCGTGGTGCTGGGGGTGTTTTCATTCCAGCGGCTGCAGGTCGACCAGTTTCCAAGCATTGACTTCCCGGTTGTCGTCATCACCACAGCCTATCCGGGGGCATCACCTGAGATCGTGGAGTCGGAAGTCACCAAAAAGGTGGAAGAGGCCGTCAACGCGATCGCTGGCGTGAACGCCATCACCTCGCGCAGCTACGAGGGATCTTCGGTCGTCATCGTCGAGTTTCAGCTCACAGTGGACGGTCGCAAGGGCGCGGAAGACGTGCGCGAAAAGATCGCCATCTTGCGGCCCGTGTTCCGGGACGAAGTGGAAGAACCGCGTGTGCTGCGCTTCGATCCAGCCAGTCGCGCCATCTGGTCGGTCGCCGTCATTCCCGAAACGATCAACGGCCAGGCCCCCAGCGCGGTCGAACTCACCACCTGGGCCGAACAGACACTGAAGAAGCGCCTGGAAAATGTGCGCGGCGTGGGATCCGTCAACCTGGTGGGTGGCACACGACGCGCCATCAACATCGACCTTGACCCCGTGGCCATGGAAGCGCTGGGCGTCACGACCGACCAGATCACCACCGCGGTGCGCAACGAAAACCAGGACTTGCCTGTAGGCACGCTCAAGACGGCCGAGCGTGAGCGCGTCGTGCAGGTGCTCTCGCGTTTGCACAACCCGGACGACTTCAACGACATCATCGTCGCGCGTCGCGGTGGGCAGGCCATCAGGCTGGGCGAACTGGCTCGCATCACAGACGGCACCCAAGAGGTGGAGAGCCTGGCGCTCTACAACGGCCAGCGCACGCTGCTGCTGCAGGTGCAGAAAGCACAGGACG
>JAABRN010000215.1 GCA_011390855.1 Hydrogenophaga sp.
GCGCCAGTTGGCCGGCATCACCGGAACGTACGTGAATTTCTTGATAAAGAGCATGTACCCGCTGATCGTGGCATCTGACAAGCTCACCCAGATGATCTCAGGCGGTCAGAAACTGCACCACTTCAGCCGCGATGAATTCGTGGCCATGGCCGGCATAGGCCAGGAACAGGGCATGATCAACGAGCGCGAGTCCAAGATCATCCGCAACCTGTTTTTGTTCAAGTCGGTCGAGGCCAGCACGGTCATGACGCCGCGCATCGTGATGGCAGCGATGCAAAAAGACACCAAGGTCAGCGAAGCCCTGAACACGCCCGACAAGGTGCCCTTCTCGCGCCTGCCCATCTACGGTGCCAACCTGGACGCTGTCACCGGCTTCGTGTTGCGCGAAGACCTGCTGGTGGCTCAGAACCAGGGCAAGGGCGACATGCCGGTCTCCACCTTCCAGCGCGAAATCGTGGCCGTGCTTTCAAGCACCCTGCTCTCGCGCCTGCTGGAAACGCTGCTGGAGCAGCGCCAGCACATTGCGCTGGTGGTGGGTGAATACGGCGAAACCAAAGGCCTCGTCACACTGGAAGACGTGGTCGAAACCCTGCTCGGCATCGAGATCCTCGACGAAGGCGACAAGGTTGAAGACATGCAGCAAATGGCACGCCAACTGTGGGCCAAGCGTGCCGAGCGAATGGGCATCAACCTGCACAGGGATGAAGAAGGCGAACAGACCAGCTCACAAGGGTCTGGCACGTCGCGAGACTGAATCGGGCGCTGCGGGCAACTGCCCGTTTGTCTGACCAGACACAGGCCGGGCACGCGCACAGAATGCGTCCGGCCTTCAGTCCGGTGTAGCCTCCTGGGGCTGAGCCGGTTGAATGGCTCACCAAGCGGCCGGCTCGCTGGCTCCCAGCAGCGACTCGACCGAATCCAGTTCCCGGGTCGCCCGTTTCCACCAGTTGGAGAACGAATCGCAGCGCCGATCCACCGAAGGAAACAGCATCGGCGCAGCCGCGCAGTCGGCCCAGCTCGCCAGCCAGGGAGCCAGGTGAGGCTCATTCACCGCGCGCACGCGGCGCGCACCTTTGAGCGCGGCGCCGATGGCGCCCGCATCGCCAAACCAGCGCAGGCCAGTGAGGTCTGCCATGCGGCTGGACACGAAGCGCCAGCGCCCTGCGTTCCATGGCCAGGCATGGTGAAAGTCCGCGACCGCCATACCCACCACGAGCGCATCTTCCGGCAGACCGCCCGGCAGCTCGCCCAGGCTCCAGGGATGCACCAGCCACACGTCGCGGCCCGCCACCGCATCGGCATCGGGCGCCGTCCACGCCAGCGTTTCGGGTGGCACTGACAGCAACACGGGTTCCAATGGCTCAGCGTCGCCTCCCCGCGCACCAGGCTTTTGCGGATCGTGGCGCACTGGGTGACGCGCCATGTGGTCCAGCGCTTCGTAGCTTGTGTCGATCGCGCTGCCCGGGCTGTGCCACGACGCTGGCGCGTAGCGGGCCACGTTTTCTGCGTTGAACAGGTAGGGCTTGTTGCTGCCTGTACCGGCCACCCATTGCCAGCTCAGGTGGTTGCTGGCCAGATCGCCGTCCAGCAGATGGCCATACAACCAGTCTGCACCCGCCCGCCAATGCACCTTTCGCACATGCACCACGTAGCTGGCCAGCCACATGCGCGCATGGTTGTGCAGCGAGCCGGTGGCGTACAGCGTGCGAACCGCCATGTCGATCACAGGCACGCCGGTTTGCGCGTGCCGAATGTCGGCCGGCAGCGTGGAGGCATAACAGTGCTCGGGCAGCGGCCCTTCATGCAATGAACACAGGATGCCATCACCCCGGTGCTGCCACACGTGGCGAAAGAAGGCGCGCCAGCCCAGCTCGTAGACAAACTTGTGCTGCACATCCAGGCGATGCCGTTCGGCCACGCCGGCCAGCACTTCCGGCAGGCTGACGAAACCGTGGCTGATGTAAGGGGAGAGGCAAGACACCGCGCCATTGATGGCGTTGCGGGTGCGTGCGTAGCTGGCTGGATCTATGGCTGCAATGCGCGCCAGCGCCGCAGCGCGCGTCGGTGAAAAATGGTTGAGCAGCATGATGAAGAACAAAAAGCGTTTGGCAGAGGGGTATGGGCTTCGATGCCTGGGATCGACAAGGGCCCTTCACCCTGTCCTGCAGGCGGTTTCATCTGCCAGCCATTTACATACAGCACACCAGGGCATCGGTGCTTTCTGCGAACACCCTTGCTGCCCTCAGACAATCAGCATGGTGATTGCTTTGCAGCGGTAGGGGGTGTCCGGGGCCAATGGGCATTTGGTACGATTTGACGGTTGTAATCAAAAATCTCAGGGAGCCCATTCATGAAGGTCTTTCCATCGCGCGGCATCTTGTTCGCCTGCGCCGCCGCCGCAGCGCTGCTCACCCTTTCAGCACACGCCCAACTCGACGACCTGTTCCGCGCGCCGGGCAACACACCTCCAGCCACCCAGGACGCGGCTGATGCGCAACCCAAGGCCTCCAAGCCAGCCCGCCAGGCCGAAGCACCCCAGCAAGCAGCCATGAAAACGGCCCAGGCTGCTTCACCCAGCACCGCGCCTGCGGCAAAAGCACACCATGACAAGGTGGTCATCTACACCACGCCCACCTGTCCTCACTGCATCAGAGCGTTGAAGCACATGAACGACCGAAAGATCGCATACGTTCAAAAAGACGTTCAACACGATCAGGCGAACCGGGCCGAATTCAAAGCCATTGGTGGACGTGGCGTGCCTCATATCCTGATGGGAGACACGGTCATGGTCGGCTTCAGTCCACAGAACTTTGACCACAAGTACGGCGCGTGGCGCGCTGAGGCGGGCGCAACACGCTGACTTGAACCTGCTCCGCAGATCAAGAGGCGCCTTTGGGCGCCTCTTTTTTTTGTTTGAGGCCAAGTCAACTTCTTGGCAATCAGGTCGGTACCTCCCGGTATCGCCAACAAACCGGCACCAAACAGCACAAAGCAGCAGGTCTGACGAGATTTGTTCACCCGGTTGGGCA
>JAABRN010000216.1 GCA_011390855.1 Hydrogenophaga sp.
GACTATCGAAGGCATCCAATCAATCAAATATGAGACCTCGATAGTTTTTGCCAAAATGGTGACTCTTCCCAGCAATCCGCCGTTCAAAGAGCTTTCCATGACCGCCCTCATCCGCCAACTGCAGCCCGCCTGGTTCCAGATCCAGCAACTGGAACTGCCGCTACCGCCGAACGCCCTGCGCAACACCTTGCTGGCACTGGGCGCGGGCGTGCTGCTGATGGCCGGACTGGTGGCCGGCAGCACTTTCTGGGCGCCCACCCGATGGTGGTGGGATGCCACAGGTGCCAGCAGCGCCATGACGGCAGGCGTACAGGCTTCGCTGATCGCGGCACTGGCCACGGCTGTTGGGGCCTTGCCTGTGTTTCTGGTGCAGCGGGTGAGCAAGCGGCAGGAATCTGCGCTGATGGCATTTGCGGCCGGC
>JAABRN010000217.1 GCA_011390855.1 Hydrogenophaga sp.
CTTCGTCAAGTACCGCGAGATGCAGTTTGCACAAGGCGGCCTCATGCCCGGGCGCGACCTGGCGACCACCTTCAGTTTCCTGCGCCCGAACGATCTGGTCTGGAACTACGTGGTGGGCAACTACCTCAAGGGCGAAACGCCACCGCCTTTTGACCTGCTGTACTGGAACTCCGACAGCACCAACCTGCCTGGTCACTACTACGCACACTACCTGCGCCAGATGTACCTGGAAAACAACCTGGTGAAGCCCGGTCACATGGTGGTGTGTGGCGAGAAGGTCGACTTTCGCAAGGTAAAACTGCCGGTCTATATCTACGGCTCACGGGAAGACCACATCGTGCCTATCGGGGGTGCCTACGCCAGTACGCAGGTATTTCCGGGCAAGAAGCGCTTCGTCATGGGGGCTTCCGGTCACATTGCGGGCGTGATCAACCCTGCCAGCAAGAACAAGCGCAGCCACTGGATCGGGTCTGCCACCAAGTACCCGGCCGACGTGACTGAATGGATCGAAAGCGCCACCGAACACCCCGGCAGCTGGTGGGGTGACTGGGCTGGCTGGCTCAAGCCACAGGCGGGCAAGCAGGTGGCAGCACCGAAGAATTACGGCAAAGGTAAAACTTACGCAGCGATCGAGCCCGCACCGGGTCGGTACGTGAAAGCAAAAGCAAAAGCCTAGTCGTGACCCATCCCTGCAGCGCTTCGCGCTACCCCCACGAGGGGGCGATACCAGTGGCCCGTCCTGAGCCTGGCGAGGGGCGGTTCCTCGGTATCGCTGGATGAGTCCATTCGCGCCGGACAGGATTTGATTTTTTTCTCACCATGGAGACACATATGGAAGACATCGTCATCGTTTCAGCAGCCCGCACCGCAGTGGGCAAGTTTGGCGGCTCGCTCGCCAAGACGCCCGCCACCGAGCTGGGAAGCATCGTCATCAAGGAACTGCTGGCCCGCACCGGTCTGCCGATGGACGCGGTGGGTGAAGTGATCATGGGCCAGGTGCTGGCGGCAGGTTGCGGTCAGAATCCGGCCCGTCAGGCCATGATGAAGGCCGGCGTGGCCAAGGAAACTCCTGCACTCACCATCAACGCCGTTTGTGGTTCAGGCCTGAAGGCCGTGATGCTGGCCGCCCAGGCCGTGGCCTGGGGCGACAGCGAAATCGTGATCGCCGGTGGTCAGGAAAACATGAGCGCGAGCCCGCACGTGCTGAATGGCAGCCGCGACGGTCAGCGCATGGGCGACTGGAAGATGGTCGACACCATGATCGTGGACGGCCTGTGGGACGTGTACAACCAGTACCACATGGGCATCACCGCCGAAAACGTGGCCAAGGCGAACGGCATCACCCGCGAGATGCAGGACGCCCTGGCGGCTGGTAGCCAGGCAAAGGCCGCCGCTGCGCAGGCCGCCGGCAAGTTCAAGGACGAAATCGTCGGGGTGAGCATTCCGCAACGCAAGGGCGATCCGGTGCTGTTCAACAGCGACGAATTCATCAACGCCAAAACCACCGCCGAGGTGCTGGCCGGACTGCGACCGGCCTTTGACAAGGCTGGCTCGGTGACTGCCGGCAACGCGTCGGGTATCAACGACGGCGCTGCCGCCGTGATGGTGATGAGCGCCAAGAAAGCCGCCGCACTGGGCTTGACGCCACTGGCACGCATTGCCGCCTTCGGCACCAGCGGCCTGGACCCCGCCACCATGGGCATGGGCCCCGTGCCCGCATCACAGAAGGCACTGGCCCGTGCCGGCTGGAAAGCCGCCGATGTGGACCTGTTCGAACTCAATGAAGCCTTTGCTGCACAAGCCTGTGCCGTGAACAAGGCGCTGGACATCGATCCGGCCAAGGTCAACGTCAACGGCGGCGCCATCGCCATCGGGCACCCGATTGGTGCGTCAGGTTGCCGCATTCTGGTGACATTGCTGCACGAAATGCAGCGCACGGGCAGCAAAAAAGGCTTGGCCGCACTTTGTATCGGTGGCGGTATGGGGGTTTCCCTTGCTGTGGAGCGCTGATTTACTGGTTACAGTGATTCAGCCTGATCACCTTGCGTGATCTGCTATCAAATTCATATCAACTGCCAGCAAGGCACACCTCAGAGGAGCAAACAACATGAGTCAAAAAATCGCGTACGTCACCGGCGGCATGGGTGGCATCGGAACAGCCATCTGCCAGCGCCTGCACAAGGAGGGCTTCAAGGTCATCGCCGGTTGCGGCCCCACGCGCGATCACCAAAAATGGATCGACGAACAGAAGGCGCTGGGCTACACCTTCTATGCGTCGGTGGGCAATGTGGGCGACTGGGATTCCACGGTGGAAGCCTTCACCAAGACCAGGGCCGAGCACGGCACCATCGACGTGCTGGTGAACAACGCTGGCATCACCAAGGACCGCATGTTCCTGAAGATGACGCGCGAAGACTGGTCTGCCGTGATCGAGACCAACCTGAATTCCATGTTCAACGTCACCAAGCAGGTGGTGCCCGACATGGTGGAAAAGGGCTGGGGTCGCATCGTCAACATCAGCTCGGTCAACGGCGAAAAAGGCCAGGCCGGGCAGACCAACTACTCTGCCGCCAAGGCCGGTATGCACGGTTTTTCCATGGCGCTGGCGCAAGAGCTGGCCACCAAGGGTGTCACGGTCAACACCGTGAGCCCGGGTTATATCGGCACCGACATGGTCAACGCCATCCGCCCGGACGTGCTGGAAAAGATCGTGGCCACCGTGCCCGTGAAACGGCTGGGTAAACCCAGCGAGATCGCTTCCATCATTGCCTGGCTGGCCAGCGAAGAGGGCGGTTACGCCACCGGCGCGGACTTTTCGGTCAACGGTGGATTGCACATGGGCTGAGGCTGTCCACCCCCGCGCCGCGCCTGCGGCGCGTCACCCCCTCAAGGGGGTAACATCTGCGGCCCGGCAAAGGCGGTTCCGCGATGTTCTGGACCAAGGCACTTCGCCTCTCCCAAACCCGCTTCGGCGGGTATTTTTTTGGGCTGGGATAATTGGCGCCATGTCATCTGAACCCGCTTTGTCCCCTTGGCGCCTTTCCGTCGCGCCCATGATGGATTGGACCGACCGGCATTGCCGATATTTCCACCGCCTGCTGACCAGGAAAACCCTGCTCTACACCGAGATGGTGACCACGGGTGCGCTCATGCACGGCAGTGTGCAGCGGCACCTTCGCTTCAACGAAGAAGAGCATCCGGTGGCTCTCCAGCTTGGCGGCAGTGATCCGGTCGAGCTGGCTGCAGCGGCGAAGTTGGGCGAGCAGTGGGGATACGACGAGATCAATTTGAACTGCGGCTGCCCCAGTGACCGTGTGCAGCGCGGCGCGTTTGGTGCATGTCTGATGGCGGAGCCTGCGCTGGTGGCCGATGGGGTCAAGGCCATGGTGGATGCGGTTTCGGTGCCGGTCACGGTCAAGCACCGCATCGGCATCGACAAGACCGAGAGCTATGAATTCGTTCGTGACTTCGTGGGAACAGTCAGTGAAGCGGGTTGTTCGGTCTTCATGGTGCATGCCCGCAATGCCTGGCTGCAAGGCCTCTCCCCGAAGGAAAACCGCGAGGTGCCACC
>JAABRN010000218.1 GCA_011390855.1 Hydrogenophaga sp.
TCAGGCCAGGGACGCTTGAGTCCGGGCATCCATCCCACCGTGCGGTAGCCGTTTCGGGCAAAGTGGCTCACCAGGGTGGGGCGCTGGCTGGCCAGCAGAAGGTTGTGGTCAGCGTGGTCGCCGGTGTCCACACCAGACAAGAGAGTGGCATGGGTGAGCCACGATGAACCGCCAAAAGTGGGAGCCCTGACACGTGCCGACACCACCTGCCTGCCACTGATGGCAATGGTCCGTGCCAGCTCATTTCGCGATGGGGTCAGTTCGTGAAACAGGGCCGGCTGATCAAAAGTGACGGCGCCATACGATTCGGCAAAGATCAACACCACGTCTGTCTGCCCATGCGGGTTGGCCAGTGCCGCGAGGGTACCGTCGAACTGCGGACTTGGGCCCAGCGCGGCCTCTCCTTGCTGCGGCAGCCACACCTGGGCCAGTAACTGGCTCTGGTTCACGATGGTTGGCGTCAATGGCAGGGAAAAGAACCAGCGCGTATCGCGCACGTCGGGCACGTAGGCCACAAAGCTCGCGGACAAAGCGGCCACGCTGCCCAGCACCCAGGGTCGGGCGGGTTGCCAGGTCAGGCTCGTTGCAAGGGTCTGGATGGCGATGCGCACAACCCATCCGAGAATCAGGCCGCCAATTATGGTGATGCCAATCCCGGCCGCTAGCTGCCAGGTGGGCATGGACTGGGCCGCGACGCGCAACAGTTCACCTGCATGGCGCCCGTCCCAATACACATTCACGGGTCGCCCCAGCACGGCAGGCGCGGTCACAAAGGCGTAGCGCACCGCCACCAGTGCCATGAACGATACCGACAGCAGTGTGGCGCCTCGCGCCGAAAGCCGGCCGCGCCAGCCGACCCACGCCATCAGGAGTGCGGCGCCGACGCACAATTCGAAGGAGAGCCGCGGCATGTACAGCACGCCAAAACCTGGCCAGCGGTTTTCAAAGGTCAGAAGGGTGTTGAGTACCCCGAAGGCCAGACCAAAGCGAAGCAACCACGGCAGGGCCGCGGGTGGCTTGGTCGGTTCTGATGAAACGAAGGGCGGGAATGCGTGGTTCACGTGGGCGAAGTGGCGATGGCTGGATCACTGCCGCACGGCTTCAAGTTCGATGATCAGTTCCACCTCATCACCCACCCAGCCGTTGGCCACGGCGTAGTTCATGCCATAGGCGCTGCGCTTGAAACTGCCTCGCGCAGACACTCCCATCACATATGGCTTGCGACCGAGTCCTCCGATGGGCGATTCGGCGCTCTTGTTCCAGGTGGCTTGCAAGGTCAGTGGTTGGGTTTTCCCCAGCACCTCCAGTTGTCCCGCGATTTCAAAGTTGCGCTCGCCGCTGCGTTTGGCGCTGCTGGCGGTGAACACCATGCGTGGAAACTCCCCGCTGTTGAGGAAATCAGGCCCCTTGAGGTGCTCATCGCGCTTGCGCTGGTTGCTGAAAACACTGGCCGTTTCCACTTCAATGCGCACATTTGACAGCGTGGCGCTGGCTTCATCGAATTGGTAGCTTCCACGGGCCGAGCGGAAGAGTCCGAGCACCTTGGCGTAGCCAATGTGGTCCACCAGGAAAGCCACTGTGAGGTGGTCCGGGTCAATTTCGTAGCGCGCCGACTGTGCCTGCGCTGGGGAAGCCGCCAGCACCGACAGGGCCACAGCCAAAGTGGCCACCGATGTCGCAGCAAAAGCAACGGCTTTGCGGCGCGTGAAGCCGAGCGAAAGTGCAATGGGCTTGTTCATGACTCAGACCTCCTGGTGAATAGGGCGATGACGAGCCAAGGCCCGTACATCGATGGCGAACGAAGCGGTCAACATGACCAGGCTCGATGCTGCGAGGCCTGCAGCAAGGGCAGGCGAAATGACTGGTCCCAGGCAGACGATCAGTGTCGTGATCTGTACCACGCAGACCGTCTGGCGGCGTTTGCTGGGCTTCAATGGACCAGAAAGCCAGGGCCAAAGGAACGCGGCTCCAACGAACGCATAACGCATCAGCCCGGATGCCAGTATCCAGGGGCCGGCCTGGCCTGCTTGCACCACGAGGGCGCACAAAACCAGAACAAAAAAAGCGTCGGTTTCCATATCGAACCGTGCACCAAATGCACTGGCCAGGCCACTGCGCCGTGCGAGGTGCCCATCCACGGCATCCAGCAGGGCTGTCAACGTGGCCACGATCACGATGGCCCAGGCCGCATGCGCCACCGATGCCAGGGGGGCAGCAGGAATGGCCTCGCCGATCAATCCCGCAAGCACCACCACTGCCGCCAGGCGCAGGAGGGTGACCCGGTTGGCGGGCCCGAAGCGGGCATGGGGGTGCGCATCGCTTCTACCAGGGCTGAACGCCAGGGCGCGCCAGATCAGCCACGCCCCTGCACCGAACAGCACAATGGCCTTGATGCTGTGACCCAGATGCACTGTGCTCTGGCCGACAAGAATCCACGACGTCATCAACACCCCCGACCCAGCAATCAACAGGTGCAACAGGACATCCCGCTGCAAGGCGGCTGACCCAGTGGCTGTTGCCTCCGGAGGGGAAAGAGGGCGATCGCCCTTGGGTTTCATGACGTGCACCGTACCATTGTCAGAGTTTCACAGGGCCTGCCCGGTTTGACGGGTATTTCCTCTTCCATTGTCTTTAGGCCTCCACTGCAACAGGCACACGAACGGATCACATGACCGAACACGCCCCCGTGTACAGCCGCGCTTGCTGGATCGACGCACCACTGCAGGCCGAGCTGCGATCCGCCACCTTGCCCGAATTGGCCGCTGATGAGGTGCGGGTCAGAACCCTGCACAGCGGGGTGAGCCGCGGCACGGAAACCCTCGTGTTCAGGGGTGAAGTGCCGGCCAGTGAGACACAGCGCATGCGCGCTCCGTTCCAGGAGGGCGATTTTTCTTTTCCGGTGAAGTACGGCTACGTCAACGTCGGCCGGGTGGAAGCGGGCCCCAAGGATCTGATCGGACAACTGGTTTTTTGCCTCCACCCGCACCAGACCGTGTTTCAGGTGCCTGTCGCTGCGGTCTTGCCTCTCCCGCCCGAGGTACCAGCCGCGAGGGCCGTACTGGCTGCCAATCTGGAGACGGCCATCAACGCCCTTTGGGATGCAACACCCCGCATGGGCGAACGCATTGCCGTGGTTGGCGGCGGCACTCTGGGGTTGCTGGTGGCCTGGTTGGCAGTACAGGTGCCTGGGTGCAGCGTGCAGGTGATCGACACCCAGCCTTCGCGTGCGGCCATTGCCGAGTCATTCGGGGCCAGTTTCAGCCTCCCGGACAACGCCCAGGATGAAGCAGATCTGGTGATCCACACCAGTGGGCACGCAGCCGGCCTGGCCACAGCCCTGAGCCTGGCGGCCTTTGAAGCCACGGTGCTGGAACTGAGCTGGTATGGCAGTCGAGCGGTGTCGGTGCCGCTGGGGGAAGCGTTCCATTCCCGAAGGCTGGTGCTCAAGAGTTCGCAGGTGGGCTCGGTGGCCACTCCCATGCGGGGGCGCTGGAGCCACCGGCAGCGACTTGAGCTGGCGCTGAAAATGCTCACCGACGCCCGGCTCGATGCCTTG
>JAABRN010000219.1 GCA_011390855.1 Hydrogenophaga sp.
TGCGCGTGCGCACCACCGCGTTCATCAGGTCCACCAGCACGGCCAGGTTTGCCATGCGGTCGCTGTTGGTGACGAAGCGCTCGTCGCCCTTCCACTCGGGGTGGCCGAGTACGTCGCAAATGCGCTCCCAGTTGGCCTGGTTGGCACCGCCGATGTTGATCCAGCCGTCGCTGGCTTCAAACGCCTGGTAGGGCGCGGTAAGGATGTGTGCCGAGCCGGTGGGCTCAGGCGACTTCTGCGTGGCGAACCACACCGCCGCGTGCCAGTAGGTCTGCTGGAGCGCCGCGTCGCTGAGGGACGTGTCCACCACCTGGCCTTCACCGGTCTTGAGCCTGTGGATGTAGGCCGCCAGGATGCCCAGGGCGCCCAGGATACCGGCGTTCATGTCCGAGACCGCGCTGCCGCTCTTGGCGGGTGGGCGGCCCGCTTCTCCGGTGATCGACATCAGCCCCGCAAACCCTTGTGCAATGAGGTCGAAGCCGCCCTTGTCGGCATACGGCCCGGTGCGCCCATAGCCGGTGATGGCGCAGTAGATCAGGCCGGGGTTCTCAAGCTTCAGTGCCTCATAGCCCAGACCCAGTTTGTCCATGGTGCCGCCGCGAAAATTCTCCACCAGCACGTCGGCGCTCTTCACCATCTTCAACAGCAGCGCACGGCCGCTGGAACTCTTGAGATTGAGCGCCAGACCGCGCTTGTTGCGGTTCATCATCATGAAGGGTGCAGACACCCCGCCCACCTGCGGATCGCGGTAGCCGCGCGCGTCGTCGCCGCCGGGGACCTTTTCGATCTTGATCACGTCTGCCCCCATGTCGGCCAGCAGCAGACCGCAGGTGGGACCCGACATGATCTGGGTGATTTCGAGCACGCGCAGGCCCGCGAGCGGGCCGGTGGATGGTTTCACTTGCCGCTCCAGACAGGGGTTCGTTTGGCCACGAAGGCGGCCACGCCTTCGTGGAAGTCCTGGCTTCCGTAGGCAGTGCGGATCAGGTCGTCAGCTTCGGCAAGATCGTGCGTCACCAGGCGCTCCAGAGCCAGCTTGCTCACACGTTGGGTGACTGGCGCGAGCGATGTGAGGCGGTGCGTGAGCGAGGTGGTGGCGCTGTCGATGGCCTCTGGCGATTCGACGGCGTGCAGGTAACCACAACTCAGCGCCTCGTCGGCGTTGATGAACTCGGCGAGCATCAGCATGCGTTTGACCCGCTGGTGCCCGAAGGCCGCGCTCAGGCGGGCCACGTTATGAATCGACAGACAATTGCCCAGCGTTTTGGCGATCGGCACGCCGAACTTCGCGCCCGGTGTGGCCAGGCGGAAGTCACACGCTGTCGCAATGGCCAGACCGCCGCCCACACACCAGCCATCGATCACTGCCACGGTGGACATGGGCAAGCCGCACAACAGATCGATGCAGGCCTCGATCTGCCGCTCATACGCCACGCCGTCCTCACCGCTATTGAACGCGGTGAATTGCTCGATGTCGGTACCCGCCACAAAAGCCTGGCCGCCCGCCCCGCGAAACACCACGACGCGCACCGAAGGATCGGCCTTGAGCGCAGTGGTGATGGCCGTGAGCTGCTCGTACATGCCCCAGGTCATCGCGTTGCGCGCCTGTGGCCGGTTGAACACCACCGAGGCTATCCCGGCCTCGGTGTGCAGCCTCACTTCACCACTGTTGCCATTCATGATTTTGACCCGATCTCTGTTGACAAGTCCCGCCGCAGGCGGCGCGGGGGGAGCTTCATCTGTAGAAGTACTCGACCAGGAACATCGGAATCGCGGGCACGTAGGTCACCATGAGCAACAACGCCACCAGCACGCCGATGAAGGGCAGGTTCACGCGCGTGACTTTCCACATGTCGGCCTTCGCGATCGAGCATGCGGTCATGAGCACGCTGGCCACCGGAGGGGTCTGCTGGCCGATACCCAGGTTGAGTGTGACGATCAGGCCGAAATGCACCGGGTCGATACCCACCGCCTTGACCAGCGGCATCACGATTGGCACCACCAGAATGATGGCCGCAG
>JAABRN010000220.1 GCA_011390855.1 Hydrogenophaga sp.
CCGCAGCCGAGTGCAGGAACAGGCCCACCATCAGGAAGAAGACATTGAGAATGGCCAGCACCGCGTACTTGTTGTCGGTCAGTGCCGAGATCCACGCAGCAAGCTGCTGCGGCATCTGCTGCTCGGTGAGCAGGTGACCCAGCAGGGCGGAAGCGGCCACCAGCAGCATCACCACGGCGGTCTGTATGCCGCCCTCGACCATGGCGTCGTAGAGGTGCCTGAAGTTCAGTTCCCGATAGATCACGCCACCGATGAACAGCGCCGCCAGCACGGCCAACGCTGCACCTTCGGTGGCTGTGACCACGCCGCCGAAAATGCCGCCGAGGATGATCAGCGGCAGGGTGAAGGCCCATGCCGCGTCCTTGAAGGTGGAGCGGAACCGTGCCCAGCTGAACACTTCTTCCACGGGGTAGTTGTAGCGCTTGGCGTACCAGTAGGCCAGCGCCATCATGCCGCCGCCGCCCAGAATGCCGGGCACGATGCCGGCCACGAAAATCTGCACCACCGAGGCCTCGGCCATCACCGCGTACAGGATCATCGGGATCGACGGGGGAATGATGATGGCCAGCGTGGCCGACGATGAGGTGATGGCCGCGGCGAACTCCTTTGGATAGCCCTTTTTCTTCATGGCCGGGATCAGCACGGAGCCCATGGCGGCGACGTCTGCCACGGCCGATCCGGAGATTTCGGCAAAAAACAGCGAGGTACCGATGTTCACCATCGCCAGGCCGCCCTTGATGAAGCCGAAGCAGGCCGACGCAAACGCAATGAGCCGGCGCGAAAGGCTCGACGAATTCATGATGGCGCCGGCCAGGATGAACAACGGAATGGCCAGCAGCGGAAAGCTGGTGGCACCCGAAAACATGGTGATGGCCGCGCTCAGCAGCGAATCCACTCCGCCATGGAACACCATGGCGATCATGGCCACCACACCCAGCGCGACACCGATGGGCACATTGATCAGGATCAGGGCGATCAGACCCAGAAACATGAAGAGGGCGGTCATGGCTGCATCGCCTTTTGCAGCTCTTTTTCCATTTCCTGCTTTTCGGCGTCGATCACCCCGGCGCCGCGCGCCTGGGCCAGCAACTGAGGCAGGCTCAGGAGCTGGGCGATGATGAACAAGACGGATCCCACCGGAATCACGGACTGGGTCAACTGGGTGGGCACCCAGGGCAGACTCACCATGGTGTCACCGCGCAGAATGTCGAGCACCTGGTAGCCATACCATGCCAGCACCGCAAAGAAGCCGATCACCACCGCTTCACCCAACAGCACCACCGGTACGCGCAGGATCGGGGGCATGGCATTGACCAGCCCGGGAAAGCCGATGTGCGCGCGCTTGAGCGCGGCCAGCGCGGCGCCATAGTAGGTGAGCCAGGCCAGGGCGATCGAGGCGACTTCGTCGTACCAGACCATGGCGATGCCCAGCTTGCGGTAGGTCATACCCATGAGGACGATGACCGCCAGCGAGGCCAGAAGGAAGATGACGAACATCGTCAAGGTTCGGTCGAACACAGTTC
>JAABRN010000221.1 GCA_011390855.1 Hydrogenophaga sp.
GCATGCCAGCGGGAAGAACGGTCGCGGGTTGCAGGGCAGCGTTCATGGTGGTCTCCGGAAGTTCGGTCAGTAAACGGCGCCTTTGGCGGGTACCGGGGTAGCAGCCGTTCCCTTGAAGCGCGCGGCCAGGTCGGTGGTCTGTCGCATCAGGATCTGGGTGTCGAGCCCCACGGCCACAAACACCGCACCGAGTGCCAGGTAGTGGCAGGCCTGTGCTTCGTCACTGGTGAGGATGCCGGGCGCCTTGCCGGCACGAAGAATGCGCGCAATGGCGTCTTCGATCGCGGCCTGCACTTCCGGGTGGCCCGGGTTACCCACGTGGCCCATCGACGCGGAAAGGTCGGCCGGGCCGATGAAAACGCCATCGACCCCAGGTGTGGCGGCAATCGCATCGAGCTGCTCCAGCGCAGCCCGCGTCTCCGCCTGCACCAGCAGGCAGACCTGCGCATTCGCCTCTTTCGCGTAGTTCGGATAGCGGCCCCAGCGTGATGCGCGAGCCCCGGCCATGCCGCGAATACCGCCTCGCCCGTCGTCCTGAGGGTAGCGGCAGGCGCGCACCAGTTGAGCTGCCTGTTCCGGCGTGTCGACCATTGGGACCAGCACCGTTTGAATGCCCAGGTCCAGGTACTGCTTGATCAGCACCGCGTCACCCACCGGCACGCGGGCGATGGCATGCGCTCCAGGGTAGGCTGCAATCGCCTGTGCCTGCGCCAGCACATCGGTCACGCCATTGGGCGAATGTTCGCCATCGATCAACAACCAGTCAAACCCGGCGCCGGCACAGATTTCAGCGCTGTAGGCATGGGCCAGGCCGAGCCAGAGACCGATCTGGGGGCGGCGCTCGGCGAGGGCTTGCTTGAAAGGGTTCGTGGGTGTTTGCATGATCGTGGTTGGTTAAAGACTCAGGGTCAAATGAAACGAAAACGCAGGCAGCCGAGCGGACCATAGTCGGCTTCGAACAGGTCACCCGCCTTCGCGGTCACCGGGCGGGTGAACGAACCGGCCAGCACGATTTCACCGGCTTCGAGCCTTTCGCCCCAGGGCGCCAGCTTGTTGGCCAGCCAGGCAATACCAATCGCCGGATGCCCTTGTACGCCTGCAGCCAGCCCGGTTTCTTCAACCGCGCCGTTCTGGCGCAGGATGGCGCCGCACCAGGGCAGATCGGTGGTGTGCGGGTCGGCGTGGTATCGGGGGTCGCCCCCTCCCAGCACAATGCCCGCGTTCGCGGCGTTGTCGCTGATGGTGTCGAACACCTTGCGCATGGCATGGGTG
>JAABRN010000222.1 GCA_011390855.1 Hydrogenophaga sp.
GCATGGGTGTGGCGATCGAACTGTTCGATGCGCGCGTCGATGATCTCGATGGCGGGCGTGACGTAATCGGTGGCCTGCAGCACCTGTGCCACCGTCACGTCGGGCCCTTGAAGGGGCGCCTTGAGCACGAAGGCCAGTTCCACCTCCACGCGCGGCGCGATGAAGCGATTGGCGGGAATGTCGAGCACGTCGCCTGCCTTTGCGGTGAAGCGCATGCTCTCCAGCAGAGTGCCGAAATCGGGTTCGTCGATCTGGCTGCTGATCTGCATGGCGCGGCTGGTCAGGCCGATCTTGTGGCCGATCACTTGCTGTCCTTGGGCCTTCTTCAGATCCACCCAGGCGCGGCCAATGCGGTAGCCGTCTTCAATGGTCATGCCGGGATGGCGCTTGGAGAAATGTTCCAGCGGCACGCGGGTTTTTTCAGCGTGATCAAGCTCTGCTGCGAGCTGCTGGATCAGGGTGTCGGTGAGCATGTGGTGACTCAGGCGGGATTGAACAGCGGGTGCAGCGAGCTGATCTTGGCGTCGAACACCTCGTGGCCTTCATCGACCTGCACCGTGATGCCGATGGGCCGCGCGGCCAGCTGTTCGGCAAAGCGGCTGTTCACGCAGGCCTGCAAGGCTTCGCCCACACGCTGGTGCACCAGTGCGCTGCGGCCCTTGGCCATGCGCACGTTCATGTAGACAAAGGCGTAATCGCTGCCTTTGCCTGCGGCTTCGCCGGCAGCGCCACCGTCAGCCAATGCGACGTGGGCGGCAGGGTAGGCGAGCACACGCGTGCCGCCGGTGGGGAAGACCTGGCGTCCGCTCTCATCGCGCACCGCCAGCATGGCATCGCACAACGCCCGGCACAAGACCGTCATGTCGAGGCCTCCCCGGTCGGCGGGTTGGTCCAGGTTGGGGGTGTAGAGGATGACGAGGTGCGGCATGGTGTCGTGAGTCAGAGGCGAGAGACGGTCTGGAAGCCCTTGGCTGACGAAGCCTGGGCAACGGGGATGGCGCTACCGGTCTGGGGGGTGACGGGAAAAACGGCGTTCAGCTGCCCGGTGCCGGATGCGCCGAAGTACGGTGTGATGACCTCGGCGCGACCATCGTACTCAGACCACCCCAACGCACCCAGCATCATGGCGGTGTCGTGCATGAAGCCTTCACCGTGGCCTTTCACTGCGTATTCGGGCAGCATTTCGCAAAAGGCTTTCCACTCGCCTTGTTCCCACATCTGCACCACACGGCGGTCCAGCGTTTCGAGGAAAGGCGACCAAATCTTGAACGCAAAGTCGGGCGCCAGGCCGTTCTGCGCGAAGCGGTGGCTGAGCGATCCGCTGGCAAAAAAGGCGACGGTGCCATCGTAGTGGTCTTCCACCGCCTTGCGCATGGCCCATCCCAGGCGCGCGCTGTCGTTGAGGTAATGGGACTGACACAGGGCAGAGACCGAGATGGCCTTGAAGTGCTGGTCGGCATTCATGTAGCGCATGGGCACCAGGGTGCCGTACTCGGGGCCGAGCGTGGTCGCATCGTGGGCCAGGGTCTCCACACCATGCTCGTTGCAAACCTGGGCCAGCAGCTTGCCCAATGCCGGGTTGCCCGGAATCTCGAACGGCATGTTGCTGATGAAATGGGGCAGTTCGTTGCTGGTGTACGTTCCCTTGAAGTGGGGAGCGCAATTGAGGTGGTAGCTGGCGTTCACGAGCCAGTGGGTGTCGAACACGACGATGGTGTCCACACCCAGATCGCGGCAGCGACGGCTGATTTCCTTGTGGCCGTCGATGGCGTCCTGCCGCGTACCCCTGCGAGGTCCGTCGAGTTCACTGAGGTACATCGAGGGGACGTGGGTGATCTTGGCGACGAGTGCTAGTTGTCCCATAGGGTTTGTCTCCTGCTGATGGGTTAGCCTGCGGTGGTTTCTCGGCTACTGTGTTTGGTAGAAGGGGGCGACGGGTGTCTGCCGCAGCGAAATAAAGGAGGAGGAATGGGCAAAGCCCATTCCGGGGGACATTCGCGGAGTCGGGTACCCCGCGATCCTCATTCCGAGCAAACCGCAGAGAGAAATGTCTGCGTACACGTCACACCCCCCAGTGCGGAATATGGTGTGAGCCAAGAGAAAGCGCCACATTCTTCGGCTCCAGAAACACCTCATAGCTCCAGGTGCCTCCCTCGCGCCCCGTGCCACTGGCCTTGGTGCCGCCAAACGGCTGGCGCAGGTCCCG
>JAABRN010000223.1 GCA_011390855.1 Hydrogenophaga sp.
GGTCAGCGCCTCTTCCAGCGCACCCAGGCCAATGGCGCACCAGGGGCAAGACACGTCGGAGACAAAATCGATTTTGAGAGAGGTGGTCATGGCCAAGGGTGGTGGACGGTGGACGCGAAGGGTACACCCAGCGCTGATGCCCACGCCCAGATCAAGGGCTTGCGCGACAATGGGATGTCACCGCAAGATCTCTGATGAATTCCCACCCATGATCGATCGCTACGCCGTCATCGGCCACCCCATTTCGCACAGCAAGTCACCCCTGATCCACAGCCTGTTCGCGCAGGCCACTGGGCAGACGCTGGAATACACCGCCATTGATTCACCGGTGGACGGCTTTCGTGACACGGTACTGGCCTTTCGCAAGGCAGGAGGGCGTGGCGCGAACGTGACGCTGCCCTTTAAATTGCAGGCCTTCGAACTGGCCACCGATCCTTCCGAGCGCGCGAGACTGGCTGGCGCGGCCAATGCACTCAAGTTCGAGGGTGATCGCATCCTGGCTGAGAATTTCGACGGCATTGGACTTGTCAACGACATCCAGCGCAACCAGGGCGTGTCGCTGGCAGGCAAACGCATTCTGTTGTGCGGCGCAGGCGGTGCCACGCGCGGTGCCATCCTGCCGCTGGCAGGGCAAGGGCCTGCACTGATTGCGGTGGCGAACCGCACGGCCGCCAAGGCGCACGCACTCAAGGCCGACTTCGCGACACACGTGAATTTGCAGACTGGAGGCTACGAGGACCTGGCGGGCCTGAGCTTTGACGTGGTGCTGAACGCCACATCCACAGGCCTTTCGCAAGACACCCTGCCCTTTCCGCCGGGGGTGTTCGCCCCGGGTGCGCTGGCCTACGAGATGGTCTATGGCAAAGGGCTCACGCCGTTCCTGAAACAGGCGCAAGCGGCTGGCGCCACCCGCGTGGCCGATGGCGTGGGCATGCTGATCGAACAGGCCGCCGAGGCTTTCCTCTGGTGGCGTGGCGTGCGCCCCGACACCCGGCCCGTGATCGAACAGCTCAACGTGCCATTGGTCTGACCCCTTCTTCTTTGTTGCCCATCCCGAGATCGCCATGTCCAACATCCTCCTGCTCAACGGCCCCAACCTCAACCTGCTGGGCACCCGAGAACCCGCCGTTTATGGCGCAACCACCCTGGGCGACGTGGAAGCCATGTGCAGCGAGGTGGCCAAAGCCCTGGGCCATTCGCTCGAGGCTTTCCAAAGCAACCACGAAGGCGACCTGCTCGACCAGATTCACGCCGCTGGCCGTCGCTTCAAGGCCGGAGAACTGATGGGCGTGGTGTTCAACCCGGGCGCCTTCACCCACACCTCGGTGGCGCTCTTCGATGCCATCAATGGTGTCAAGCCGATGCCCTTGATCGAGGTGCATATCTCGAACGTGCACGCCCGTGAAGCCTTCCGCCACCACTCTTACGTGTCGCCCGCTGCGGCTGGCATCGTGGTCGGGTTCGGTACCGACGGCTACCGCCTGGCCATCGAAGGCCTGGTGCGCAAGGCCAGCGAGTCGCCAGCGTAAGCACCCGGTCTTGCCCGCGACAGGCTGGCTCACGCCGGCCGTGAGCAGGCCCCACAATCCAACGGTGAAATCCCGCCACTTCGCCCAGCTGGTCGCCCTGTCGGCCCTGTGGGGCGCCTCCTTCCTGTTCATCCGCATCGCCAGCCCGGTGATGGGGCCCCTGGTGCTGGCCGGCTGCCGCGTGGCATTGGCGGGCGTCACGCTGGCCTTGATCATGCGGGGCCTGCATCAAAAGTGGCCCTGGGAACATTGGCGTGAACTGATGCTGCTGGGCGCGCTGTCGGTGGCGGTGCCTTTTCTGCTTTACTCTTGGGCGGCCCTCCGGCTGCCGGCCGGGTACAGCGCCCTGCTCAACACCACAGCGGTGGTGTTCGGAACGCTGGCCTCTGCCTGGTACAAGGAAGACACGCTCACCGTGCGCAAGTTGCTGGGCTGCCTGTGCGGCTTCGTGGGTGTGGGCCTGATCGTGCGGCTGGGCCCGGTGCAGCCGGATGCGGCCACCCTGGCCGCCGCGCTGGCCTGTGTCACTGCCGCGGCCTGCTACGGCTTCTCAACCCCACTCATGAAGCGCGCCACCACGCGCATGCAGCCTCTGGCCATTGCGGCGGGTATTCATCTGGCAGCCATGGTGCTGGTGCTGCCCGGCGCGTTCTGGGGATTGCCGCAGGCCCAGTTCACTGCAGAAGCCGTGGGCGCGGTGGTGCTCATGGGCGTGGTCACGTCGGGCCTGGCCTATTGGGCCCATCTGCGCATCATCCGCCACGTGTCGCCAGTGGCGGCCATGAGCCCGGTGTTCATGATCCCGGTGTTTGGTGTGACCTGGGGCCACCTGTTTCTGGGCGAAGCACTTTCACCCGGCATCTTCATGGGCGGCGCTCTGGTGTTGCTGGCCTCTGCACTGGTGACGGGTTTCAACCCCTTGCGGCGCAGGCCCGTGGTCAATCCCACTCCCTGAAGCCCCGTGTTGCACCGGCTTGCGCTTCAGCCCTCACTTGCACGTGCACCGAACCTATACTGGCCCAATGAACGAACCAGTACATTTTGCGCGCAAGGCTGGGCGACCCAAGGCACAGTCCAAGGAGCCCACACGCACCAACGATCCCGAGCGGACCATGGCCAACATTCTGGAAGTGGCCATGACTGAGTTCGCCGAAAAGGGGTTGGCGGGCGCCCGTATTGACGAGATCGCTGCGGCCACCCAGACCAGCAAGCGCATGATCTACTACTATTTTGGTAGCAAAGAAGGACTTTATCTGGCGGTACTTGAAGCCTCGTACGGCGAGATGCGGTTTCACGAGGGCCAGCTCGACCTGGAAAACCTGGCTCCCCCGGCTGCCCTGCGCA
This sequence comes from Hydrogenophaga sp., assembly GCA_011390855.1. GTDB lineage: Bacteria > Pseudomonadota > Gammaproteobacteria > Burkholderiales > Burkholderiaceae_C > Hydrogenophaga. Next base: position 2,874 of record JAABRN010000223.1, read on the forward strand.
AGCTGGTGGAGTACACCTTCGACCACCACCGGGACAGTGAAAACTACATTCGCCTGGTGATGGGCGAAAACATCAACCGTGGCCAGTACCTGGCGCAGAGTCCGTTTATCCAGGAACTCAACGTCCCGGCGATCTCGGCCATCCAGTCGTTATACGACCGGGGCGTGGCAGCGGGCGATTTTCGACCCGGTCTGGACGCACTCGACATCCACGCATCGATCTCGGCTCTCACCTTCTTCAACGTGTCCAACCGCCACACCTTTGGCCTGATCTTCAAACGCGACACGGAGGCCGCCGACTGGGTGGCCCAGCGGCGTCAGAGCGTGGTGGAGATGGTCGAGCGCTACCTGCGGCGCGACTGACGCTTTCCCCTTCCCAAAACCTGCCGCCCGGCGGCCCGCGCCCCATTTCAGGGAAAACCCCGATCGTCTCGCGTTGATTTAATTAACCAGTTCGTACATGATTCGAGTCAGGCTTTTCAAGCCGCTTCTGCATCTGTTGAAACCACCCCGCCCCCAAGAGGAGACACACCATGACCGCTCACATCCCACGCCGTACCCTTCTCGGCGCCGCCGCCAGCCTGTGCGTTGCCGGCCTGCCTGCCCTTACGTTTGCACAGGGCAAAGTCGAACTGATTTACTCCGATACCGTGGCTGAGAGTGA
>JAABRN010000224.1 GCA_011390855.1 Hydrogenophaga sp.
GGTTGCACCCCATTGCGGTGATTTTTGCGCTGCTGGCCTTTGGTCACCTGTTCGGCTTCGTCGGGGTGCTGATTGCATTGCCGGCCAGCGCGGTCTTGCTGGTGGCGATACGACGTGCCCGCAACGAATACTTCAAGAGCGAGCTCTACCTGGACGAAACGCCCGCCCAGGCAAAGCCCCCGCTGGCCCTGCCATCTTCCTCCAGCGGTGGCGAGGCATGAGCACCTTCCCTGGCCTTTCCTTCACTGGCTTGCTCTGCAGCCTACCAGTCGAAGGTATGGCATGAGTCAGACGCCGGCTCCCTCGCCCATGAAGCAGATGGCACTGGATATCGGGCTTGCACCGGTTTCCACCCTGAACAACTTTGTGGCAGCGGGCAATGAGGCTGCACTGGAGCACCTGCGCCTGTGGGCGGGCAACGCCCTTCGTTCACCGGTCCCCACCTTCATCTGGGGGGAAGGCGGCAGTGGCAAGTCGCATCTGCTGCGCGGGGTACGGGAAGCATTGCGCGAGCAGGACAGCCGCGTGGGCTGGATGGACGCCAGCACGCTGCACCCGCCTGAGTACGACGAACACTGGGACGCGGTGTTGCTGGACGATTGCCACCTCTACACCGCAGAGCAGCAGGCGACCGCTTTCAACTGGTTCGTCAATGCACAGAATCCGTCGCATGGCCCCGCGCGCTGGGTGCTGGCCGCAGCCGATCGTCCACCCGCCGATCTGCGATTGCGCGAAGACCTGCGCACCCGCCTGGGCTGGGGCCATGTGTTCCAGTTGCACGCGCTCGGCGAAGCCGAGCGCCGTTCGGTGCTGCGCCGCGCGGCGGACGAGCGCGGCGTGTTCCTCAGCGACGAAGTGATGGACTTCATGCTGACCCGCTTTGCGCGCGACCTCTCCAGCCTGATGCTGCTGCTGGAACAGCTTGACGGATATGCCTTGCGCACTCAGCGTGCCATCACCATCCCGCTGATCAAATCCATGCTTGAGAACGAATGACGACATCACCAACCCCCACAGATTTGAACAACGATTCCCAGTCCATCCCAGGTATCCGGCTCGCTCTTTTTGATCTCGACCACACCCTGATTCCGCTTGACTCCGACTACGCCTGGGGCGAGTTCACCGTGTCGCTGGGCTGGCGTGATGCCACGACCTTCTCACAGGCCAATGACAGGTTCTATGCCGCCTACAAGGCCGGCACACTGGACATCCACGAATACGTGCAGTTTGCTACCGCTGCTGTGCGTGAAAAGGGCATGGGCGCTGCCAACGAGGCGCATGAGCGCTTCATGGCACAAGTGATTCGCCCCGCGATGCACAGTCAGGCCATGGCCACGGTGCAGGCGCACCAGGCGGCGGGTGATGAGGTCGTGATCGTCACGGCCACCAACGCCTTCGTCACCCGTCCCATTGCCGACGCTTTTGGCGTCGATGAGCTCATCGCGATCGACCTGGAAACGGATGCAAGCGGGCTGCCCACCGGCGTGATTCGGGGCGTTCCCTCGTTCCGGGAAGGCAAGGTGGCGCGTGTGGAACAATGGCTTGCTGCGCGCGGCCTGAGTTGGGCCAGCGTGAAGCACAGCACTTTCTACAGCGACTCCATCAACGATTTGCCGTTGCTGGAGAGGGTGCACGAGCCCGTGGCGACCAATCCGGACGACCGGCTCAAGGCCATTGCCCTGGAGCGGGGCTGGCGCATACTGAACCTATTCGAATGATCAAAAAATTCATCAACAGGCTGCTGGGCAAGACCGACAGTGGAAACAGCCGCCGCGCGAGCCCGTTTGGCAAGCGCGAAGATGTGCCGGTGCAGGTGCACGGCATCGACCCCAAACTGGTGGATCAGCGAGCGCTGGACGTGGTGCACACCCTGAAACAGGCCGGTCATGAAGCCTACATCGTGGGTGGAGCCGTGCGCGACTTGCTGCTGGGCTTGCGCCCGAAAGACTTCGATGTGGCCACCAGCGCCACGCCCGAGCAAGTCAAGAGCCTGTTTCGCCGTGCTTTCATCATTGGCCGGCGCTTTCGCATCGTGCACGTGATCTACGGGCGCGGTCGCGAACACGAAATGATCGAAGTCTCCACCTTCCGCGCCTACCTGGACAGCGCCGACGCCGAGCAGGTGGCCGGCAACGAGCGCACCAGCAAGGGCCAGCTCGCGGGCATGACGCACGCGGTCGACGCCAGCGGGCGGGTGTTGCGTGACAACGTGTGGGGGCCGATCGAGCACGATGCCGCACGGCGCGACTTCAGCATCAACGCCATGTACTACGACCCGGAAAGCCAGACCGTGGTCGACTTCCACCACGGCATCCGGGACGCGAAGAAGAAAACGCTGCGCATGATTGGCGACGCGGCCACCCGTTACCGCGAAGACCCGGTGCGCATCATCCGCGCGGTGCGTTTTGCGGCCAAGCTCAGTGCGCTGGGCTTCCAGTTTGACCCCAAGACCCGTGAGCCTCTGGTGGCATCGCGCAACCTGCTGGCCGATGTGCCGCAGAGCCGCTTGTTTGACGAGATGCTCAAGCTGCTGCAGACGGGCCACGCGCTGGCCAGTATCGAACAGCTCAAAACCCACGGTCTGGCCAATGGCATCTACCCGCTGCTCGACGTGGTGGTGCAGCGCGCCGACGACCCGTTCGTGAAATTGGCATTGCAGGACACCGACCGCCGCGTGGGTGAAAGCAAACCGGTGGCGCCCAGTTTCCTGCTCGCGTGCGTGCTTTGGGCCGATGTGCACAAGGGTTGGATCCAGCGCATGCAGCCTCGCCCCAACCAGCGCCCGACCCCGCCGGTGGCTGCCTTGCAGGACGCGGTGGACGACGCTTTTGATGCCCGCATCGGCGACGTGTCTGGCCGGGGCAAGCTGGGTGCGGACATGCGCGAGATCTGGATGATGCAGCCGCGCTTCGACAAACGCGTGGGCTCGTCGCCGTACAGCCTGGTGGACCAGGCGCGCTTTCGTGCCGGCTTCGACTTTCTGCGGCTGCGCGCCCAGGTAGGTGAGGTCGAGGAAGAGCTGGCCCACTGGTGGGAAACCTTCCAGAGCGCCAGCGATGAAATGCGCGACGACATGATCGACGCACAGCGCAAAGCCAACCTGGCCAAGCCCGGCGGTCCGGGCGCGGCTCGCCGTGTCAAGCGCGGCGACGCAGAGCACCCCGTGAACGCACCCGTGCCGGACCCCCGGTTCCGCCCGGTGGCCGGTGTGGAAGACGGTGACGAAGATGGCGGCCCCGAGTCGGATGGTTCGACGGATGCCCTGCCACCGGACGGCACGGCCCCGGCCAAGAAGCGCCGCCGCCGTCGCCGCAAGCCCAGCGGCGCCCCGCGTGCCGAAGGAGGCAGCGGTGGCGATGGAACGGGCGAACCCGGCTGATCACGTTTGATCGGGCTGGGCGCTGGCCTGATGAAGCCTCGTTCATGAGCCGCGAACCCGTTACCGCCTATGTGGCGCTGGGTGCCAACCTGGGCGATGCAGTCGGCGCGGTACGGGAGGCGGTGCAGGTGCTGGCCCGGACCCCC
>JAABRN010000225.1 GCA_011390855.1 Hydrogenophaga sp.
CGCCCCTGGCGCGTGCCCCGGGCTCCGAGGTGCGCTGCCATGGGTGCATCTGACCCCCTTCGCCAGGCATCCGGCTCAGATGGGCCAGTGGGCGCGATCACCTTGCGTGTGCTCACGGTGAACATTCACAAGGGCTACACCTTGTTCAACAGCCGCTTCATGTTGAACGAACTGCGGGATGCCATTCGCGAGGTCAAAAGCGACCTGGTCTTCCTTCAGGAAGTCATTGGCAAATCGGACGTTGCGGCACTGCATGTGGAGCCTGTGCAATACGAATTCCTGGCTGACACGCTCTGGCCTGAACACGCCTATGGGCGCAACGCCGTGGTCTCTGGAAGGAGTTTCGGCAATGCCGTGTTGTCGAATTTCCCGATCATCTCCTTCCGCAACCACACCCTCTCGACGGGCCCTGGAGAGCCAAGGGGTTTGCTCCATTGCGTGCTCGACCTGGGTCCCGGTCGTGATCCGTTGCACGTGATGTGCACACACCTGGGGCTGACCGAGCGCCAGCGCCAGCATCAACTCTCCGAGTTGCGCACCTTGGTGGATCGGGATGTGCCGCCGGGTGCTCCGTTGATTCTGGCGGGTGACTTCAACGACTGGCGATCGCGCGTTGACGCCATGCTCGCACCCCTCGACCTGGTGGAGGTGTTTCGCCATGCCGACGGCCGCAACGCACCCACCTTTCCGGCCCGATGGCCCCTGCTCAAGCTCGATCGCATTTATGTGCGCGGCATCGCCAACGCCAGGCCGCTGCCCATGCCTCGCCAGCCCTGGGCGCAGCTTTCAGACCATGCACCGCTGGCGGCCGAAGTGCAGCTGAGGGAGCACCCATGAGTTCACGCTGGGTACCAGGCAACCAGTTCGCCCTGCTTGAAAACGGGGAGGGCTTCTACCCGCGCGTGTTTGGCGCGATCGAGGCAGCCGAGCGGGAGGTGCTGATCGAGACCTTCATCTGGTTTGACGACCAGGTGGGGCAGGCATTGCGCGATGCGCTGATGGGTGCCGCGAAGCGCGGAGTGGCGGTGCATGTGCTGATCGATGGCTGGGGTTCACCCGACTTGTCGCCATCCTTCACGCAGCCCCTGATGGACGCCGGCGTGCATTTGCGCAGCTTCGAGCCCGCCCAGCGGCTGTTCGGCGCCCGCATCAACATGCTGGGTCGCATGCACCACAAGCTCGCCGTGATCGACGGGCGCCTCGCCTTTGTTGGGGGCATCAATTATTCAAAGGACCATCTGGTCCACCTCGACCCCATGAGCAAGCAGGACTATGCGGTCGAAGTGGAGGGCCCGTTGGTCGGGCAGATCCAGGCCTTCTGCCGCGCCAACCTGGAGAATCCACAACCTGAGCGGCGCATGTGGATCCGTCGCTGGCGAGCGCTCGTCGCGAGACGCCGGGACGCGCTGCACCCCATGCCAGGTGGCGCCGTGGCCGCTTTCATCACCCGCGACAACGCCTACAACCGGACCGACATCGAGTGGCAGTACCGTGTGGCGATCCGCAGTGCGCAACAACACATCGTGATTGCCAACGCGTACTTCTTCCCGGGCTACCGTCTGCTTCGTGATCTGCGCCGGGCCTCGCGGCGCGGGGTGCGGGTGGATCTCATTCTGCAGGGCCAGCCTGACATGCCCTGGGTGCGGCGCGCCACGACGCTGCTGTACGAAATCCTGCTGCGGGCGGACGTGCACATCCACGAATTCGTGGAACGGCCGCTACACGCCAAGGTGGCGGTGATCGATGATCAATGGGCCACCGTGGGCTCCAGCAACCTCGACCCCACCAGCCTGAGCCTGAACCTGGAGGCCAACGTGGTGGTGCGCGACGAGGCCTTTGCACGGAAACTGCACGAGGCACTTGAGCAGCTGATGCAGAACAAATGCGAGACCGTGATCCTGCCTCGGCCGGGCCCGCTGCGGTCGGCGTGGATCACTGTTCGAAGCACCCTGGTCTACCACGCCCTGCGGCGTTTTCCCGTCTGGGCGAGATGGACGCCGTCGCGCCCGCCCCGGGTGGTCCCCCTGCAGGTCGAAACGCCATGACACCTGCCGTGAGACAGGCCTGGGTCTGGGCAAAGCGCCTGGCCCCCTGGGTGTTGGCGGCAGTGGTGGTGTTCCTGCTGCTGGACTATGCCAAGGAGGTGGACTGGCCTGTGGTGTGGCGCACGCTGAAGGCGTTTCCTGTGAGCCTGCTGCTGTTCTCTGCAGGCCTGGCGTTGACGAGCCATGCGGTCTACGCCAGTTTTGATGTGATCGCCCGGTTTCTCACGCGCCACAAGATCGGTCCTGTGCGCAGCTGGAGCATTGCCGCCATCAGCTTCGCCTTCAACCTCAATTTCGGTGCCCTGATCGGCGGCCTGGGCCTTCGCCTGCGTCTCTACACCCGCCGTGGTCTCTCCATTGGAACCGTGGGGCAGATTGCCATGTACAGCGTGCTCACCAACTGGTTGGGCTGGTGCTGGGTCGCCGGCGTGACCCTGATGGTGGCGCCGCCGCGGGTGGATGTGGAGTGGGTGCCTGGCGTTGTTGTCTTGCGAGCGCTGGGCGTGGTGCTTCTGCTTGTGGCGATCGGCTACCACGTCATGTGTGCGCTGTGGGGCGGCGCCACCATACAGTTGCGTGAGCAGAACATCACCTTGCCGCATTGGCGCATGTCGCTCCTGCAGGGTGCCCTGGGCAGCGCCAGCTGGTTGCTGATGGGGTTGAGCATCTGGAACCTGCTGGGTTGGCGAATCGACTACCCCAGTGCGCTTGGTGTGCTGCTGCTGGCTGCCGTGGCCGGGGCGATCGCCCATGTGCCGGCGGGCCTGGGCGTGCTGGAGGCGGTGTTTGTCGCTGCGCTGCATGGCCGCTTGTCCGTCACCGATATCCTCGCTGCGGTTCTTGCCTATCGGGCTGTGCACCATCTGCTTCCATTGCTGCTGGCCCTGCCCGCCTACGGTCTGGATGAATTGACGGCCAGACGGCAGGCGGCATAGCAACAAGCCCTTTGCCTGACCGTTCGCAGACCCGACAATTGCCAAGAGCGTGCACGACCGCCCGATTCGACGGACTTCCGACCGACTTGGCGCAGGCCATCGCTGCGGTTTGCGCCTCACCTTGGACGCGAATCCATCGGTTTCATTTCATGCAACTGTTTGCGGGACAGCACACTAGGCCGCCATCAAACAAGGCTGGCAAGACGCGGCTGGCAGCAGCCGCTGGTATTCATTGCGCAGCACGGAATAACATTCGCAGGCTTCGTCTTCCAGGCCCTCCCGGTCCAGCACCTCGACATGGCCCCTGGAGTAACGGATGAGCCCCAGTTTCTGCAGATGGCGAGCGCCTTCGGTCACGCCCTCGCGGCGCACGCCCAGGCGCGTGGCAATCTGCTCCTGGGTCATGAGCACCTCGTTGCTGCCGGCACGGTCGGCTTGCTGCAACATGCAGAACGCCACCTGCTGCGTGATCAGGTGGTGACGGGCACAGATGGCGTGCTGCGCGGTCTGGGTCAGCAGCGCCTGGGTA
>JAABRN010000241.1 GCA_011390855.1 Hydrogenophaga sp.
TGACGAGGTAGACAAATGGCCCGCCGATGTGGACAACGAAGGCCCGCCGCTCGGACTGCTTGAAGAGCGGATGAGCAACTTTAGCCGCCGCAAGCTGATCATAGCCAGCACCTGCAATATCAAGGGCTTGAGCACTATCGAGCGCGAATACCTGGCCAGCGACCGGCGCAAGTTCCATGTTCCGTGCCCACATTGCGGCGAGCGCCAGGTGTTGATGTGGGGGGCAAAAGAGGACTGGGGCGTAAAGTGGCTAAAGACGGCAACAGGCGAGCCTAGGCCGGAGACAACGGTTTACATTTGTCGGCATTGCGGTGGCGCCATAGATGAGCACGCCAAAGACGGCATGCTGCGCGACGGCATCTGGATTGCCGAGGCGCCCGGCGCTGGCCAGGGAAAGCGTGCCGGCTTCTGGCTCAACAAGCTCTACAGCCCGCTGGGCTGGCGCAGCTGGGGCGACCTGGTGGAAGAGTGGCACACCGCGCAGGAGTCTCGCAGGACGGGTAACAGCGCGCCTCTAAAGAAGTTTTTGAACAGCACGTTGGCCGAAACGTGGGAGGAAAAAGGAACGGGAGCCGACAGCAAGAGCCTGGCCAGCCGAGCCGAGGACTACCCGCCAGGCCAGGTGCCGCGCCGCGCGTTCATGCTCACCATGGGCGTCGACACCCAGCCCGACCGCCTGGAGGCACGCGTTTGGGCTTTTGGCCGGGGTGAGGAAAGCTGGGTTGTTGACAGGCACATCATTTACGGCGATCCGAACCTGGACGAAGGAACCGAGGGAAGCCCATGGACGCGGCTAACCGAGATACGCCGAACACCGGTCACACACGCCAGCGGCCATCAAATGATGATCGGCGCAACGGGCATTGACTCGGGCGGACACAACACGCATGCGGTGTATGCCTATTGCCGAGCCCATGGGCATGCCAACGTGCTGGCGTTCAAGGGCGCCAGCCTCTACGGCCGGCCGGTGATCGGAAAGCCCAGCAAGGTCGATGTGAACTGGCGCGGGTCGAACATGCGCCACGGTGTGAAGCTGTGGCCCATCGGCACCGACACCGCAAAGCATCTTTTGTATGGCCGCATGCGCATTACGGTGGCCGGGCCTGGCTTCGTCCATGTGCCAAAGGCATGGGTGGAGACAGACGAATATGAGCAGATGACCGCCGCAAGGCTCATGCCGGTGGTGGTGCAGGGCAAGGCGAGTATGCGATGGATTACCCGGCAGGGCCACCGTGAGGAGGCGGGCGATTGCATGGTCTACGCTTACGCCGCCGCCTGTTACCTAGGTATACAGACGTTCCGAGAGGCAAGCTGGGCGCGGCTTGAAAAGGCCATTGACCCGGACGCGCAGGAGCAGTTCAAAACCAGCCCGCCGCAGGTCGATCAGTCGGCAACTGCGCAGCCACAACCAACGACCACAAAACCATCCCAACGTCGCGCCGTTCAATCGCGCGTCGGATGGATGTAACACCATGAGCATCAAGCCAGCCCGCACCCAAAAGCCTGCCACCGCCACCCTGTTCGCCGGCCAAAGCAGCGAGTACCAGGCGCCCGGCGTTCATCTGATCGACGAGGCGTTTGATGCCGTGTTGCACTTCCTGCGCGCCGGCATGACTGAGGAAGACGCCAAGGAGGCGGCGCGCTGTGCCATTGCCAGCGCATGGAAGGGAAGCCGATGGTATGTGAGCGGGCGCAGCGACATCAGCGCGCGCAATGCCGCGATTCAGGCCGAGTTTCGGCGGGGGGAACACATTAGCCTGCTGATGCGTCGGCACCAGCTCAGCGCGGTGCAGGTTTGGCGCATTGTGAACAACGTGCCAAACCGCTGAGCGTTTCGCGGTTTGCCTAGCCTGCGAAACACATCCCGCCGTAGATTCGCTCCAGTATGCCCACCACCTCAACCACCGAACCCAGCAGCCTAATCGCCGGCGATACCGCCAAGTGGCAGAAATCCCTGGCCGATTACCCGGCCAGCGCCGGCTGGGTGTTGTCTTACGAGCTGGTCAACGCGGCTTCCCGCATCACCTTCGGCAGCACCGCCCTGGGTGACGACCATCTGGTCACCGTGCCCGCCGCCACCACCGCCGCCTGGGCCAGCGGCGCCTACACCTGGCGCGCCCGCGCCGCGCTGGGGGCCGAGGTCTACACCGTGGGCGGTGGGCAAATGCAGGTGCAGCCCGCCTTTGCCGCTGAGCTCGATGCCAGCAGCCACGCCCGGCGCACGCTGGAAGCTATCAATGCGGTGCTCGAAGGCCGCGCCAGCAGCGCCACGGCTGAATATTCCATTGCCGGGCGCTCGCTCAAATACATTCCTATCGACGAGCTGCTGGCCCTGCAGTCGAGCTACGAGCGCAAGGTGAAAAGCGAAGAAACAGCCGCCAAGCTGGCCGCCGGCCTGGGCAACCCTGGCCGAATTTATGTGAGGTTTGGCGCATGAACATGTTTTCCCGCGCCTGGCAGCGCATCACGCGCACCGCGCCGCCCAGCGCCCAGCTTCGCCGCTTTGAAGGCGCCCGCCTGAACCGGCTCACGGCCAACTGGTTCGCTACTGAGTCGAGCATCAACGAAGAGCTTCGCGGCGATCTGGGCGCCCTGCGCGCCCGTGGCCGCCAGCTCGTGAGCAACAACGACTACGCCCGAAAGTTTCGCGGCATGGTTGAAGACAACATAATCGGCCCCGGCGGCGTGCGCCTGCAGAGCAAGGTAGAAGACCGGCCCAACCTGCCCGACAACGCGGCCAACGACGCCATCGAATCCGCCTGGGAGCGCTGGGGCAAAGCCTGCGATGTCACCGGCACCATGAGCCTGCGCGATCTGTGTGGCCTGCTTGTGGGAAGCCTGCCGAGCGACGGCGAGTTTCTGGTGCGCCTGGTCACCGGCGCCGATGCCGGCAACGAGTTCGGCTTCGCCCTGCAGGCCATCGATGTAGACCGCATCGACACCAGCTACAACGGCACCTACGGCAGCAACCCCGTCATCATGGGTGTGGAGGTCAACGAATGGCGCCGCCCCGTGGCGCTGCACCTGTTTGTGGCCCACCCCAACGATGGCGCGCGCACCGGCCGCCAGCGCGTGCGCGTACCCGCCAGCGAGCTGATTCACGGCTTTCGGCGCGACCGGCCCGAGCAGATGCGCGGTATCCCATGGATGGCCCCGGGCATGCTCAGCCTGCACCACCTGGCCAACTTCATGAGCAGCGCCGTCTTGGCTGCCGAACATGGCGCGAACCATTACGGCTTTTTCGAGCAGCGCGAAGACGCCAGCGCCGGCCCGCCCATGGGCCAGATCGAAGGCGATGGCGGCGAGGCCATCACCGTGGCGCCCAGCCAGCCCGGCATTTATGACACCCTGCCGGTTGGCTACAGCTTCACGCCCCACGAAAGCAAATACCCAAGCGAAACTTTCGGGCCTTTTGCAAAGACCGTTCTGCAGCGCATCGCCACCGGCTGGCGCGTGGCTTATCACTCGCTGGCCAACGACCTGGAGGGCGTGAGCTTCTCCAGCATCCGCAGCGGAACCCTGGAAGAGCGAGACCGCTGGATGGTTGACCAGCAGTGGTTTGTGGACTGCTTCATGGAGCCCGTGTTTCGCGCCTGGCTGCGCATGGCCCTGCTCAATGGCGCCATCACATTTCCCACCGGCGGCACCCTGCCAGCCGCCAAGATCGCCAAGTTTTCCCGCCACGAATGGCAGCCCAGGCGCTGGGAGTGGGTAGACCCGAAAAGCGACATGGAGGCCAAGATTCTCAGCGTGCGCGCCGGCCTCATGGCCCCGCAAGACCTGAGCGCCGCCATGGGCTACGACTTTGAGGACACGCTGAAAGCCATCAAGCGCGCGCAAGAGCTGGCCGCCAGCCTGGGCGTGAACCTCACCGCCTACGAATCCACCCCCGGCGCGATGCCGGCCAACCCCGCGCCCGTCGCAACCCCAACCCACGCCACATAAGGAACCATCATGGCAAAAGCATCACCAGACATCGTTCTCGACGGCGCACTCGCTGTCATTTCCTCTGCGACACGCATGATTGCGTGCACCGCGCAGCCGACCACCTTCACGGAAGCCAATGCCACGTTTGCGCTGGCCGATGTGACGATGGCGCCTGGCGACTTCACGGTAGCCAACGGCGACGTTTCAGGCCGCAAGGTCACTGTGGCTGCAAAGTCCGGCGTGCTGATCGACACCACCGGCACGGCAACGCACACCGCGCTCGTTCGGGTTTCTGATTCCACGCTGATTTATGTGACCACCACGACCAGCCAGGCGCTGACGGCGAACGGGTCAAACACTATGAACTTTCCAAGCTGGAAGGTCGAGATTGCAGACCCGGTGTAAAGCATGGCCATTGTTCTCGTCACCCGAGCCAGCAAGACCCCGGCATTTCCCGACCCGGCAGGCGCGATCTCGAACGTCGAAAACGACGCAAACCTGAACGCGCTTAAGACTGCCGCCGAGCAACTGGACGCAGAAAAGCTGACGTTCCAGGCCGACAACTGATCTGCGCAGCCAATGGACGCCCTGACAAACGTGAGCCGACGGCCTGCGCTGGATTGCAGCTCCCATCTGCTGGGCGATGGCAGCGCCATCTGCTGATCCATGACCATCCCGGCAATCACCGCGCAGCCGACGAACAAGTCAGCGACAGTCGGCAACACCGCCACCTTCACTGGAGCCGCGAGCGGGACGCCTACGCCTGACCTCCAGTGGCAGGAACTGGCAGGGTCTACAGCAGCAGCCGTCATCACAGGCACACCACAGGCGATTGTCGTAGCGATCACGGCCTCTCCCGGAGCACAGTCGGTCACTGTACCAGCCGATGCGGAAGGTGTAATTGTCTTTTATGCACACTGGACTACCGGAGGAAACAGCCTCACATCACTATCTTCCGACTTCGCTGATACCTTCACCATTGACCAAGTGGCTGCGGTGGCGTCGGTGGGTGGAACTGGCATTGCGTACGCTCGTGTCACAAGCACGGGGGCCAAGACGATAACCCCTACGTGGAGTAACGGACATGCAACCGGTCCGGGCTTCATCGTTGCCTTTGTCAAAGGGATCACGCCTTCTGGTACATGGATAAGAGACACATTCCACGGCGCAACCGACACTGATGCACCGGTTAATGGGAGCGTTGAGAGCACAGTCGATGATCTAGTTTTAGCCTTTAACTCTGGAGATGGGGGGTCTTCTCCCAGCACCCCATCTGGATGGACAAGCCTGCAAACGCAGACGACGACTCTGGCGACTTACACTGCAAGTTCGCGGCTGAGTAGTGCCGACAGCCCCGGAGCGGCTACGACAAGTGTCAGTTCGCAAAGTTCCATGTACTACCCAACACTGTCGGTGGTTTCGCTGCTTCCGGGAAGTGCGTCCGCATGGACGGATGTGACCACCGGCACCGGCTTCACAACCGGGAGCTGGACTACCGCTGCACAGACCGAGGTGGGCATCACGACCATTCGCCTCAAGGCCACGAATGACAGCGGGACGGTCTACTCGAACGAAGTCACGCTGACGGTGACAGCGGGCGGAGTCGATCTCACGGTCGCCAACGCCAGCCACGCACAGACCGCAGGCAATCTGACTCTCACCTCGGCAACTGCCATTGCGGTAAACAGCGCAGCCCACGCGCAGGCCGCTGGGTCGTTGGGGCTGACTGCTGCCACGGGTCTGGCGCTTGCCAACGCTGCCCACGCTCAGACGGCAGACAACGTAACGCTGACCGTCGGAGGCATTGGCCTTTCGGTAGACAGCGCAACACACGCCCAGGCGGCAGGCAACCTCACGCTGTCTTCCAGCTCGTTCCTAATCGTCGCCGACGCCAGCCACGGCCAGACCGCCGACCTGCTGACGCTCTCCACGGATTCGTTCTTCGCGGTTGATGGTGCGACACACGCGCAGACAGCGGATAGCCTGACGCTGGATGCCGCGCTTGTGCTGGGCATCAATCCCGCGCTTCATGGGCAATCGGCCGAAGCGCAATCTCTGACAACTGCGTCATGGACGGAGGTGGCCGATGCCGTCCATCAGCAGTTTGCCGGAAGCATCTATCTTGGCGGGCTCGTCTCCTTGTCAGCCAAGAGCACCATCGTTCCAGCCATGCTGGCGACCGCAGCGGTTCCGGTAAATCCGACCACGACAATCGTTCCAGCAATCACCAATAGGTCCACCGCACAGTAGGAGGAACGCCATGCCGATTCTTGAAACATTCAAAAAACAGCCCGCAGACGTGCAGGACTACGACATCGACTTTTCCGAGTGGTTGGCTGGGTTCAGTGATTCCCCGGCTAGTCACGCCGTTGAAGTGGAGACAGGAATCACCCTGGACAACCACGAACTCGCTGGCTCGATTGTCAAGGTGTGGCTATCTGGTGGGGTTGACGGAAATACATACAAGGTGACGGTACGCCTAACCACGGTGGGGGGTCGGACCTACGAGGTCGAGATTCGCGTCAAGGTCAAGGAGGACTGATCTATGCAACTCGCACTCAAACACGCCGCGCCTGACGGCTTCTGGAGCAAGGCGTTCCACTACCTGACAGCATGGCGCCTGCTCACGAAGTACCCGCACGCGGGGATCGTGCATGACGGGATGCTGTACCACACGACCCTGGCACACGGCCTGCACGCGACCGTGTTCAAGCCCGATGGCTGGGACTTGTTCGACCTGAACGGGAAAGACCTGGACAACTGGGCGTTTGCCGACCATGAGGGCACGGCCTACGACTGGTTCTCGCTGCTGGCCTTCATCCTGCCCTGGCGCGTGCGCGACGGCTCGCGACTGTACTGCTACGAGTGGTGCTGGCTTGCGATGACCGGAGAAAACCCAACCCGACGAGTGACGCCGGAAGATTTGCTTGCGCTGGCATTCATGCAGCGCGGAGAGGCCCCCTTTGAATGAACTACAGCAAAGACGAAACCAACAGACTGCTGGAAAAGCTGGAGGCGCATTTGAACAAAGACCCGGACTTCAGCAGTTCGGACATGGCGGCTTTGAACGAAATGCTGCAAGCCTGGAAGGGATGGGTAGCGCTTGGCCGTGGGGCGAAGTGGGTCATCACGACGCTGGGCCTGATCGCAGCAGCCATCGCGAGCTGGGCGGTGCTGGCTTCAACAATCAAGGATTGGTGGCGATCATGACTGCCGTGCGAAAGATGCTGGACAACACGAAGGTGTTTTTGGTGATGCTGGCTTGGTTGGCAGTGTGGCTTGCCGCGCATCTTTGGCCCGCCTCTTTCTGGTTTCAGGTGAATGACGTGCAGATCATTGACGCACGGGCCAATTCGCCAATCAATATGCTGGTTGATAGGACAATTAACCGGCCCTTCGTCGGTGAGTGGGTCGCCACGGTGCGCAAAGTCGGGCCAAGTGGGGTAGAGCTTTACTGCTCAGGCAGCGGTCGGGCGAACTACAGGCCAGAAAACGACTTGCCCGCTGTTGTGACGCTGGACTGGTGGACTGGGGGAGCCTGTAAGACCTTGCCCGGCGGCGACTACGTTGTCGATACAACTTGGCAGATCAACCCCGGAACGGCTTTTCTGCCTGACAAGCATGTGCGCAACACGTCTAACATTTTCCACGTCTGCGGCAATCCGAACTGCCGCAGATTACAACCCGAGGTGACGCCATGAACATTCGACTTGTTGACGACTGGCGCGAGAGCGTCCGATGGATTTCCATGTGGTGCTTCGCCAGCATTGCCACAATCCAAGGTTCTGTGATGGGCTTCATCACGCAAGAGCAATTGGCCGCGCAGATCCTGTTCTATCCCGAGTGGACCTGGGGCACGCTGAATCAGGCCGTGATAGCCGCGCTGGCCGTGGTCGGTGGTGTGGGTCGGTTGATCTCGCAAGACCCGAAGCAGTGACCCGGCAGAAGGTTCTGAGCGAGTTCGACGCGCTGATAGAGCGTGTTGGCGATCCTGACTCACGCGAGGCGTGGAGCGAGGCAGACCTAGTGAAAAGCCTGCGGGCTTTGAGGATGAAAGTGGACGCGACGATTCTTGAGAGTCTGCGCGTCTATCCCGTTGATTCACGAATTGACCCGAGGCCGGGTGAAAGGTGGGGCTGATGAAGTACCTGATTGCGATTCTGCTGGCGCTCCCGATGCTGGCCCAAGCCCAGCCCGCGCCTCCGCCATGCTTCCCGCTGGTCAATGGCTATTCCGTCGGCGCTCCAAAAATCATCAATACCGATATTGGGACGCACCTGTTCTGGTTCTGTGGTGATGTAAAACGCACCAAAGTCGAGGTGGCCGGGTTTTCCTGCGAGAAAGCCAGATGCAGCGAAACCGCGTTATCTGCTGCTATTTTCTCAGTGACGCGGGCTAGTGCAAAGGTAGGCACTGCGAAAGAGCTTTGGGCGACTGCTGTCACGCTGGACTGCGCCACCGACACCGGGCCGCTGTGCACCGAGCGCAACCGGCTGAGGCTGGAGAATGATGCCGTGTGGTGGGCCGAGGTCAAGGATTGGGTGCAGCCATGAACTTCGACCAAGCATTTACCAAGCTGCTCGGTCACGAGGGCGGCTACGTCAACCATCCAAACGACCCAGGCGGCGAAACCAATTGGGGCATCACCATCGCAGTCGCTCGAGCAAACGGCTACACCGGGGATATGCGCGACATGCCATTGGACGTTGCCAAACGAATCTACCGTTCAATGTATTGGGACAAGGTGCAGGCCGATGCGCTGCCCGCCAAGGTCCGTTACGCGGTGTTTGACGCTGCGGTGAACTCAGGCCCTGGGCAGGCTGCTCGGTGGCTCCAGCGGGCGCTAGGTGTGGCTGATGACGGACGCATCGGGCCGATCACGATTGCCTACGCACGGCAGGCTGACCCGGAAGCGTTGGCAATGAAGATGCTGGCCCAGCGGCTGCGGTTCATGACAAACCTGACCAACTGGCCTTCATTCTCCCGTGGGTGGGCGCGGCGCATAGCCGACCTCATGGAAGCGTGATTTTCAAGATCATTCAGACCCCGGTGACGGTTGCCAAGTGGGCGCTTCTGTCCTGCGTGGTCGCCCCGACTGCCCTGCTGATCGGCCTTCGGGACATGGCGCGCCAGTGCTGGCTTGAGTTGCGGGAGGTGTGGAAGTGATCGCCATTGCCAAGTTGTTTGACATTTTCCCCGGCTGGGTGTGGGCCTTGCTGGTGGCTGGCCTTGCCGCGTCCAACTTCGTGACCGGCTCGCGCCTTTCTGCTGAAAGATTAGCGCATCAATCCTCAAAAACTGAGTACGCCCAGCGCGTGGCCGATGCCGAGCGCCAGCGGGCCGATGCTGAATCCCGAAACCGAGCCATTGAAAAGGAGTTGAGTGATGCGCAAGAAACCCACGCCCAAGAAGTCTCAAGCCTTTCTGCCGACTTGGATGCTGCTCGTGCTGCTGGCCGTGCTGGTTCTCAGCGGTTGCGCGACGCCGCCGCAGCCACTGCCGCCCTTGCCGGTCAAGCCTGTACAGATTCCGCCACTGCCAGGGTACGCGAAACAGCCGCCAACGCCGCCCGAGTGCTTGCCGACGTGTTCAGCGAATCTGAACA
Organism: Hydrogenophaga sp.; assembly: GCA_011390855.1. GTDB lineage: Bacteria > Pseudomonadota > Gammaproteobacteria > Burkholderiales > Burkholderiaceae_C > Hydrogenophaga. The sequence continues at coordinate 9,533 of JAABRN010000241.1, forward strand.
GCGAGCGACAGCGCTGGCTGGAATTGCTGACGAACGCGGGATTGCCGGGCGGGCCTGCGAACGCACCTACAACGACGCCCGCGACAAACTGAACGGGTCTTAGGGTTCACCTCTTGCACGAATGGCGGCGGCGCAATCTTCGGTGCCGCGTATCCAGTGCGCGTTTTCAGACGAATAACCCCAAGGTGCCCGCAAGTCATCACACACCAGCGCACAAGACTCTCGCTCATGCTGTGCGACGAGGGCTGCGAAGCGGGTGAGTTCGTCGTGTACGTCAATGCCGAATAGCCAGACCCGATCGCCTTCAATACTGTTTGTGCACGACACTGCGCCAAGGTCAGCCTTCCGCGCCCATTCAATGATCTGGTCTTCGGTCATGTCATCTTCTCCCCTATTGCCGCCGCTGCACGGACGATTGCTCTGCGGGTGGCTGCGTAGGGGTCATTGGCGTTATTCACAAGCGGCATCTGAACAGAGCCGCGCACGATGACGTAGTTGGCCCCGAAGCACACATCCATTCCCAACTTCACAGCCAGCCGAAGCGCATCGCCATCGTCGGTGAGTGGGTTCCAGCGCTGAAACTTTGAGGTGCCTGTTGGGTTGAGAGGAGCCATGATGCCAGTTGTATTGTTAAAGTTAACGATCCCTGTATACCCAGCAGCCTTAGCCGCAAATTCTAGAAGTTCACGGTCAGTCATGTCGTTCCTTTCTGTGCGCGGGCTTGCCATGCTTCCCACCAGCGAGAAACGGTCGGGTTGCCGTAGTGGCCGTCACCTTCGTAGTGCATTGCTACGCCTTTGTTCGACACCCACGCCTCAAACTCTGCCCGCTCGTCACTCAGCGGCTGCTGTGCTGGTGCTGGCAACGGCGCTTCGATGGTGTACTCCTTGCAGTGCTTGCAATAGCCCGGTGCTGGGTTTAGCTGTGCTGGTGCTGGGTGGTTGTAGAGCGGCGCTTCGTCAATGCCGCCATCGCTATACCATCGCGGGGCGCTGATGATCTGGCCGTCTTGAACGTCATACCACGCCACCGGCTCCTGCTGTGCCGTCTGTGCAGCTTGGCACTTGTCGCAGTCGTGGTTGACGCAGCCGATCTTTGGCATGTCGTCTGGCTGGCTGGCTTGCGGTGGAT
>JAABRN010000227.1 GCA_011390855.1 Hydrogenophaga sp.
CATGCGCACCCCGCCAGGCTCGGCCTGGACGGGATGAAACCACGCGCACCAGCGCGGTCAGGAGGCTGTGTCGGGTTCCATCGCTATCGGTCCCGATCCGCGGAAGCGAAGCGCACCGCACCCACCTGCTTGATCAAAGCGACCAGCTCGGGGCGAATCGGCAAAGGTGTGAACGCGCTCACATTCGCCCGCCCCGGGTTGCCCAGTGGCAGGCGACCAGCCAGGTGCCCCAGCGGCACCAGCGCCAGCCTGAACACTTGCCCTGCGACCTCCGCCCAGTCGTTCGTGCGCACGGCAAGGCCCAGCATGAGCGCATGCGTTTCCAGGTGCGGTTTCAGGCGGCGCTGACCCACCACATGCGCCGCCTCCAGAGCCAGCCAGGCCTGCTCGTGCAACGTGGCGGTCCTGGCGGCCTTGGCCCGGCGGATCAGTTCAGCGTGGACAGATGCGTCGAACGCAGTCTGGGACGTGGGTTCAGTGAGCGTGGCCATGGCGCTCCCCATCGTCTCGCGTCTGTCTGATTTCAGCCCTCGCCTGCCTGAGCACCGACCAGCCGCCATGCAGTGCCAGCGCGGCCATGAGGCTCGCCACCACCAGATCAGGCCAGGCCGAACCGGTACCAAACACCCCCAGCGCTGCCACCAGCACGGCCACATTGCCGATGGCATCGTTGCGGGAGCACAGCCACACGCTGCGCATGTTGGAATCGCCTTCGCGAAAAGCGTAGAGCATCCAGGCCACGCCCACATTGGCCAGCAGCGCCAGCAGCGCCACCGCGCCCATGGTCATGGCCTGTGGCACCTCGCCGTGCCAGACCGACCACAGCGCCGCCCCCAGCACATACAGGCCAAAACCCATCATGCTGAGCGCCTTGAGGATGGCCGCTCTGGCGCGCCACGCCAGCGCCGACGCCAGCACCGCGAGCGACACGCCGTAATTCAGCGCGTCACCGGCAAAATCCACCGCATCGGCCAGCAGCGCGAGCGATCCAGACTGCAGGCTGGCGCCGATCTCGACGAAGAACATGGCCGCATTGACCACCAGCGCAATCCAGAGGATCTTGCGGTAGCGGGCCAGGTTGACGATGGCGCCGGGCTTGGGAGTGTCGTGTTCGCAGCATTGGGCCGACATGGTGATTCCTTTCAGTCACTTGATTGGAAACCCTGTAGTCGCTACAGTGTCAACACCTCTTTTCAACTGGATGCCACACATGCAGATCAAGGAACTGGCCCGCGCCACGGGTGTGGATGTGGAGACCATTCGCTACTACGAGAAACAGGGCCTGCTGCCCGAACCGGCACGTCGCGACAACGGCTACCGCGACTACGAGGGCCCGCACCTGGAACGCCTGTCCTTCATACGGCACTGCCGCGCGCTGGACATGCCGCTGGCCGACGTGAAGCGGCTGCTCGGCTTTGTGGACGACCCGGATGAACATTGCGACGACGTGAACCACCTGGTGGACGACCAGCTGGCGCGTGTGCGGGCGCGCCTGAAAAGCATGCGTGCGCTGGAGCGGCAGTTGCTGCAGCTGCGGTCGCGCTGCGCGGGTGCTGCCGATGGACATCCTTGCGGCATCCTGGACGAACTGGTGTCGGCCGCCCATGGGGAGGCTTGTGTTTGCCATGCAGGTGCGGCGATGCGCGATTGAGCCGCCATGCCGAATCCACAAAAAGGGCACCCCGCGGGTGCCCTTTTTGCCGAACGCGTCGACGGCTCAGCTCTTCTTCGCCAGTCCCAAACGCTCGACCGTGGCCTTCTCTGCCAGGAAGGTGCGCTCGGCATACGCCGTGTAGTCCGCGGTGTTCATGTAGATGGCCGGCATGTAGAACTTGTCCAGCGCAGCAATCAGCGCAGGGTCTTCAAGGGTCTTGCGGAAACCGTCGTGCAGCACCTTGACCACGGCGGGGTCCATGCCGGCCGGCCCGCCAATGCCAAACGGTGACTCGCTGATGGTGTCCCAGCCGCTCTCCTTGACGGTGGGCACATTGGGGAAGGCCTTGGCCCGCTGGCTGCCCAGCGTCGCCAGCAGACGCAGCTTGCCACTTTGCACATGCGGAGCGACGTCCAGTGTGCCGCTCATCACGCGGATGTGTCCTCCCAGAATGGCAGGCACCAGCTCGGCCGATCCCTTGTACGGAATGGGATTGAGTTTGATGCCGGCCTTTTCGGCGAATTCTTCCACCGCGAGGTGCGGCGTGGTGCCCGTGCCGGTGTGGCCGTATTCCAGCTTGCCCGGGTTGGCCTTGGCATAGGCCACCATTTCCTGAATGGTCTGGAAAGGAGAGTCAGGTGTGCAGGCAATGGCAAATGTGTAGCCGACCAGGCAAACCACATGGGTCAGGTCCTTGACGGGGTTGAAGGGCATGTTCTGCATGTGCGGCAGGCGGTAGATGCCCAGTGGCAACTGGGTGAGCGTGTAGCCATCTGGCTTGGCGTTGACCATGGCAGCGGCGCCCAACGTGCCCCCCACACCAGGTTTGTTTTCCACCACGATAGGCACACCGAGCGCGCGGCTGCCGCTCTCGGCGATCGCGCGCATCACGCCGTCACTGGCACCACCGGCGGGCCAGGGAGCAATCAGGGTGATGGCACGCGAAGGAAATTTGTCCTGCGCGAAAGCGCTGCCGGAGAACAGGGCCGGTGCGCCGATGGCGGCGGCGCCACCAGCGGCAGCGCCCAGCAAATGACGGCGGCTCAGGGAAGGCTTGGGATAGGTCATGGGTGTCTCCTGTTGGGCTGATGGTTCGGTTCTTTCCGTCCGGATTTTGAAAAATAGCCCGATGCGCGCCCGGGGGAAAGCGGGTCAACCCGATTGAAGGGGTATTTCGGTCGCGCGCGAGACTGCCGAGATGATTCAGCCCGCCGCGCGACTGTTGGCGAACCGCACGTACCACTCCAGGCAACCGGGATTGGCCATGGCCTCCTTGTTGATCACCTTTTCCAGGGGCTGGCCGAGCAGCAACTTCTTGATCGGCAGCTCCTGCTTCTTGCCCGAGAGCGTACGGGGGATCTCGTCGACCTGAAACACCTCGTTGGGCACAAAGCGAGGCGACAGCGCGGTCTTGATCGCGTCAACGATACGGGTGTTCATCGCGGCATCCAGAAGCAGGCCGGGGCGCAGCACAACGAACAGCGGCATGTAGCTCTCGCGGCCCAGGTACTCCAGGTCCACCACCATGCTGTCGAGTACCTCGGGCAAGGCTTCCACCGCGCTGTACAGCTCGCTGGTGCCCATGCGCAGGCCATGGCGGTTGATGGTGGCGTCGGACCTTCCGTAGATCACGCACGAACCGTCGGGGTGGATGCGCAGCCAGTCGCCGTGTCGCCAGACGGCGCCGGCGACTTTATCCAGATCACCCCCGCCGGGTTTTCTGCCTTGGCCTGCGGGGTACATGTCGAAGTAGCTGCCGAGGAGCCGTCGGTTGTCGGTGTCGCCCACGAAGTACAGCGGCATGGACGGAATGGGCTGCGCGCACACCAGTTCGCCCACC
>JAABRN010000228.1 GCA_011390855.1 Hydrogenophaga sp.
CGGCGCGCTCTCGCACGATCGCAGGCACCTGGTAGCACAGCGACTTGCCGCCGCCCGTGGGCATGAGCACCAACGCGTCACCGCCCGCGCTCACATGCTGCACGATGTCGGCCTGCGGGCCACGGAAAGCATCGAAGCCGAACACCTCGTTCAGCACGCCCAGGCTGGCCTCCAGCACTTCGCCTTCAGGGGAAATGTCAATCATGAGGTGATCCGTTTGCTGCAACCTGCGCGTCAGTGTGCTGAGCCAGGGTCACATCTGCTCCCATGGGAGTTCGTCGAACCGCCACCCGTTCAGGCTGGATCGCTTGAACGCATCGTTGAGCTCGCCCTCGAAGCCGTGAACCACGTGCGCCACCTCTTTGAAGCCCGCTACTTCCAGCGCCTTTCCGGCGTCGAGCGTTCGCTTGCCACTGCGACAGATCAACAGCACCGGCCGCTCCTTGTCGCCGGCCTCCTGTTCCACGGTCGTCGCAAACCGGGCGGGGTCGGGTGTGAGATCGGGGTATTCGTACCAGGGAATGTTCTCCACACCGGGCGGGCGGCCCACGTAGAGCGACTCGATTTCCATGCGAACGTCCACAAACAGCGGCGGTTCCTGGCCCAGCGCGGCGCGGCGCGCGGTCTCTGCCTGCAGCCAGGCCCAGGCTTCCTTCGGGAGCAGGTGTTTCATGGGGGGTATTGTCGGGCATGGGCCGGGCAGGGACGAAGCACAGGCCCACCCGCTGCTGGCCCGGACTTCCTACAATCCTCCCATGACTTCCCCGACCTACACCCGCGCCCAGACGCTGCCCGCCATCCTCTCGCAACGCATCGCCATTCTGGATGGCGCCATGGGTACCATGATCCAGCGCTTCAAATTGGGCGAGGCACAGTACCGGGGCGAGCGGTTCAAGGACTTCCACAAAGACGTGAAGGGCAACAACGAGTTGCTCAGCCTGACACAGCCGCAAGTGATCCAGGACATTCACGAAGGCTACCTTGCTGCGGGGGCGGACCTGATCGAGACCAACACCTTCGGCGCGACCACGATTGCGCAGGAGGACTACGACATGGCGCACCTCGCGCGCGAGATGAACCTGGCCTCTGCCCGCATTGCCCGCGCAGCGTGTGACAAGTTCAGCACACCCGACAAACCCCGCTTTGTGGCCGGCGCCCTGGGCCCCACGCCCAAGACCGCCAGCATCAGCCCCGACGTGAACGACGCTGGCGCCCGCAACGTGACCTTTGAGCAACTGCGAGCGGCCTACTACGATCAGGTGGAGGCACTGGTGGAGGGCGGGTCGGATGTGCTGCTGGTGGAAACGATTTTCGACACGCTCAACGCCAAGGCGGCGCTGTTCGCCATCGATGAGTATTTTGAGAATAGCGGCGAGCGCCTGCCGTTGATCATCAGCGGCACGGTCACCGACGCCTCGGGCCGCATTCTCAGCGGCCAGACCGTGACCGCGTTCTGGGCCAGCGTGCGCCACCTGCAGCCGCTGGCCGTGGGCTTGAACTGTGCCCTGGGCGCCACCCTCATGCGCCCCTACATCCAGGAGCTGGCCAAGGTGGCGGGCGACACCTTCATCAGCTGCTACCCGAACGCCGGCCTGCCCAACCCCATGAGCGACACCGGTTTCGACGAAACACCCGATGTCACCGGCCGCCTGCTGCGCGAATTCGCTTCTGAAGGCCTGGTCAATATCGTTGGGGGCTGCTGCGGCACAACACCTCAGCACATTGAGGCCATTCGCGCCAGCGTGGAACCGCTCGCGCCGCGCAGCCTGCGCAAGGACTTTTTCTACCGCGAAGCGGCTTGAACGGGCCCACCCCCGCCGCGCTGCGCGCGACCCCCTCAAGGGGGCGATACCAGTCGTCCGGCGAAGCCGGCCCGACGGTATCTCTGGATGAAGGCACCTCGCGCCGGGAAGAGTGGATGGTGAACGGCATGTGGTTTGTTTCACGAAAGACGCATTCGTGAATGAGAAATCCAGAGCGTGTCCGTGGCGCTGATATGGCCATTGGCGCATAATCGCACGTCCCATCAAGGGGAGTAGTCGATCAGCCAGCGGGTTTTCAGCCCGCCACGGCTGAAGGGGTTTTCGTCAGCACGCCGCTCTGGCCGTCAAGGCCAGTGTGGCCGGAAACTTCAGGCCGGGCGCCATGCCGTGGCCCTGGCGAGACCTTGGGGGTGTTTCCAACACCACCAACCAAGGTTTTTCATGGAATCCATTGCGCCACTCTGGCTGTGGCTTGTGTTCGTCGCGTTCGTGATCGCGGCGCTGTTTGTCGATTTTGTCGTGCTCAAGAAGCAGGGCGCTCATGAGGTGGGCGTTCGCGAGGCCCTCTGGTGGTCGTTGGCCTGGGTGTTGCTGAGTCTGGTGTTCAACGCCCTGTTCTGGTGGGCGGTGAAGGACATCTCAGGCTCCACAGCCTTGGCCAACGAGAAGGCGCTGGAGTTTCTGACCGGTTACCTGATCGAGAAGAGCCTGGCGGTGGACAACATCTTCGTTTTCCTGCTCATCTTCACCTATTTCGCCGTGCCGCCCGCGTTCCAGAAGCGCGTGCTGATGATCGGCATCATTGGCGCCATTGTGCTGCGCACGGTGATGATCCTGGTGGGTGCCTGGTTGCTGGATCAGTTCCACTGGATTCTGTATGTTTTCGGTGCGTTCCTCATACTCACCGGGGTGAAGATGTGGTGGGCCGCTGGCAAGGAAGAAAGCCTGGAAGACAACCCTGCGCTCAAGCTGCTGCGCAAGGCGTTGCCGGTGAGCAAGGAATACGACGGGGAAAAGTTCTGGACCCTGGAAAACGGCAAAAAAATTGCGACACCGCTGCTGATGGTGGTGGCGCTGGTGGCGATGACCGACGTGATCTTCGCCGTCGATTCCATCCCGGCCATCTTTGCGATCACCAAGGACCCGTTCATTGTGCTGACCAGCAACGTGTTCGCCATCCTGGGCCTGCGTGCCATGTTCTTCCTGCTGCAGGCCGCCGCGAGCCGCTTCCACCTGCTGAACTACGGCCTGGCGGTGATCCTGGTGTTCATCGGTACCAAGATGATGATCATCGACATCTACAAGATTCCGGTGGCGATTTCCCTTGGCGTGGTGCTGAGCATTCTGATGATCACCATGATCTGGAGCTCCAAGACCGCTCCGAATACATAGGGATCACCCCCCTGCGCTGCTGACGCAGCTTCCCCCCTCCGTAGCGCGCCTTCGGCGCTTCGAGGGGGGACGGCATCTTGGGCCGGCGGAGCCGTCCCGCGCTGCCCCTGGAATGAAGGCATTTCGCTTCGGATAGATGCTTGAAGCAACGGGTGCCTTCTCGGTACACAGAAGTTTCCGGAGCGAGTGCCTTCTTCAAGGGGCACCGTGGAACTGGCTTTGCCAGGCCACGGGTGCCGTCCCCCTCCAAGCCGAAGGCGCCAGAGAGCAACTGTGTTCAAAGTCAAGCACTTTTCACACGCCACGCGCCTGTGGACAACGTGGCTCCCAAGCTGTGCC
>JAABRN010000229.1 GCA_011390855.1 Hydrogenophaga sp.
GCCTCCTGCGCCACCTGTGGCACCCGCCCGGCGGCGTTGTACAAGGCAAATACGGTGTCGTGAAGCGAAGGCAAGATGCGACGGGGAAAGATCACCAGTGGTTCCGACAGCAGGGTCTTGAGCGTTGGCCGATCCTCTGTCGCGAGTGAATGGGATTCCGGCAATGCGACCACCAATGGCTCGCTGGCGATGAGCATCTGAGTGAGTCCGGCGGCAGAGAATCCGGGGGAATGCAGAACAAAGCCGGCATCCAACTCACCGCGCGCGAGCAGATCCAGCTGCACATCACCAGTGGCCTCAATCAACTCCAGCGCAACCTGCGGCCATTGCCTGCGAAACGCCCTGACCCAGCGCGGCAGCAAATCAAAACCCACGGTGGACACAAACGCCAAACGCAG
>JAABRN010000230.1 GCA_011390855.1 Hydrogenophaga sp.
CTCGCGAACCTCCGGCAACAATGTCGCGCCCGCCGGCGTGATCTGCACGCTGCGCCGAGACCGATCGAACAATCGCACACCCAGCGCCGACTCCAGGCCAGCGATGGCCTGGGTCAGCGGCGGCTGTGTCATGTGCAATCGTGCTGCGGCGCGGCCAAAGTGCAACTCTTCTGCGAGCGCGACAAACTGGCGCCATTGGCGCAATTCAATGCGCAGTGACCTGGACGGCTCATTCATACGCCAAGCGTATCAAATCCACTGGCCAAAACTATTGGAAATCGTGCCGCAGCTGCCGCATACTGCCCCCTTTCCCCACACACGAGCGACACCATGGCCGACAACAAAACCATTCCCATCAAGCCCATCAACAGCCGCAGCGCGCACATCACGCAAGGCAAGTCGCGAGCACCCAACCGCTCCATGTACTACGCCATGGGCTACGAGGAAGGCGATTTCGTCAAACCCATGGTGGGCGTGGCCAACGGCCACAGCACCATCACCCCATGCAATTCCGGCCTGCAGAAGCTTGCCGACGCGGCCATTGCGGGTATTGAAGAAGCCGGCGGCAACGCTCAGGTGTTCGGCACCCCCACCATCTCCGATGGCATGGCCATGGGCACCGAGGGAATGAAGTATTCGCTGGTCAGCCGTGAGGTGATCTCCGACTGCATCGAGACCTGTGTTGGGGGCCAGTGGATGGACGGCGTGGTGGTGATCGGTGGCTGCGACAAGAACATGCCCGGCGGCCTGATGGGCATGCTGCGTGCCAATGTGCCCGCCATCTACGTGTACGGCGGCACCATTTTGCCGGGTCATTGGAAGGGGCAGGACCTGAACATCGTCAGCGTGTTCGAGGCCGTGGGCCAGAATGCTGCCGGTAACCTGAGCGACGAGGACCTGCGAGAAATCGAGATGCGCGCCATTCCCGGCACCGGCTCATGTGGCGGCATGTACACCGCCAACACCATGTCCAGCGCCTTCGAAGCCCTGGGAATCTCGCTGCCGTATTCCAGCACCATGGCCAACCCGCATGACGAGAAGATGAACTCGGCCAAGGAATCGGCCAAGGTGCTGATCGAAGCCATCAAGAAAGACATCAAGCCTCGCGACATCGTGACCAAGAAAGCGATCGAGAACGCAGTGGCGGTGATCATGGCCACAGGCGGCTCGACCAATGCAGTTCTGCACTTCCTCGCCATCGCCCATGCGGCAGATGTTGAATGGACCATCGATGACTTCGAGCGCGTGCGCCAGAAGACACCGGTGTTGTGCGATCTCAAGCCCAGTGGCAAGTACCTTGCCGTCGACCTGCACAAGGCCGGCGGCATTCCGCAGGTCATGAAGGTGCTGCTCAATGCGGGTCTGCTGCATGGCGACTGCCTGACCATCAGCGGCGAGACCATTGCAGAGGTGCTGAAAGACGTGCCGGATGCGCCACGCGCTGACCAGGATGTGATCCGGCCGATCGACAAGCCCATGTACGAACACGGCCACTTGGCCATCCTGAAAGGCAACCTCAGCCCCGAGGGCGCGGTGGCCAAGATCACCGGCTTGAAGAACCCGGTGATGAGCGGCCCGGCCCGCGTGTTCGACGACGAGCAGTCTGCCCTGCAGGCCATCCTGGACGGCAAGATCAAGGCTGGCGACGTGATGGTATTGCGCTACCTGGGTCCCAAGGGCGGCCCTGGCATGCCCGAGATGCTGGCACCCACGGGCGCACTCATTGGAGCCGGGCTGGGCGAAAGCGTGGGCCTGATCACCGACGGGCGCTTCAGCGGTGGTACCTGGGGCATGGTGGTCGGCCACGTGGCACCGGAAGCCGCAGCGGGTGGCACCATCGCCTTTGTGAATGAAGGCGACAACATCACCATCGACGCACACCAGTTGTTGCTGGAACTCAATGTGCCCGAAGCTGAGATCGAGAAGCGCCGGGCTGCGTGGACGGCGCCGGCTCCGCGCTACACAAGGGGTGTGCAGGCCAAGTTCGCATTCAATGCGTCCAGCGCCAGCAAAGGCGCCGTGCTCGACAACTATTGAGCGGCTGGATGCTCTGCAGGTGTCATGACCCGGCCCGAACATGGGCCGGGTCATTTTTCAGCTCCACGACTCCGGCGTGAGCCTGACCCGGCGGTGGAGTTGAGCCTGTCAGCGGCGCCTGGGCTTGATACCCAATGAGGCCCGCTGCTTTTCCAGTCGATCCTTTTTCTTCTGGTCCATTTTCTCCATGGCCTTGCGCTTGGTGTACCCACTGGTATCGGCCCATGCCCACCAGGCCACTGCCAGGGCGAATGGCGTCAGCACCCACAACCATGAGAGTTCGGCCACGAAGCCGATCTCAAAGTACTTCAAAAGCATCAAGCCCAGGCCCAAAATCAACAAATACATCACACCCTCCAGTAAAGGTCCGATAAAGCCCGGCAAGAAACTGTAAGCGGGCGTTTCAACGGCGTTCCGATCGCTAGAATTCAGACCAGACGAGCATTCCAATCAACCATAAGGACACCACCATGAAACACGCTCTCCTGATTATGGCCGCACTGACCGCTTTTTCCGCGCCTGTCCTGGCTGATGCAGCGTTGGCCAAAAGCAAGAATTGCATGGCCTGCCACGCAGTGGACAAGAAGCTGGTGGGGCCGTCATACAAAGACGTGGCCCAAAAATACGGTGGCGACGCCAAGGCGGTGGATGCCCTCGCTGTGAAGATCGTCAAAGGCGGCTCCGGTGTCTGGGGTGCCATTCCCATGCCCGCCAACCCTCAGGTCAGCGAAGCAGATGCGAAGAAGCTGGCTGCATGGATCATGACCCACAAGTAAGCTCTGCAAAATCAACGAAAAAACCCGCTGAGATTTCAGCGGGTTTTTTGTTGTTTGAAGCGACTGACCTGTCAGTTCTGTCAGTTGGTTTTCGCCAGTTGCTCAAGAATGGCCGGATTCTCCAGCGTTGACGTGTCCTGCGTGATGGCCTCACCCTTGGCCAAAGCCCGCAGCAAGCGACGCATGATCTTGCCGGACCGGGTCTTGGGGAGGTTCTCACCAAAACGGAT
>JAABRN010000231.1 GCA_011390855.1 Hydrogenophaga sp.
GCGTGCTGCACACCATCAACCCGCGCCTGATTCCCGACCAGATCGCCTGGATCGTGAACCACGCGCAGGACCAGGCGCTGTTCTTCGACACTACCTTCTGGCCGATCGTGAAGGCTGTGGCCAGCCGCTGCCCCACCGTGAAAGCCTGGGTGGCCTTGTGCGACGACGCCACACTGGCCAAGCTGACGCAGGATGGCAGCGTGGACAACCTGCACAGCTATGAAGCCCTGATTGCCCGCCAGCCCACCACCTACGTATGGCCGCGCTTCGACGACAACGACGCGTCAAGCATGTGTTACACCAGCGGCACCACAGGCAACCCCAAGGCGGTGCTGTACAGCCACAAGTCCACCATCCTGCACGCCTACGCTGCGGCCCTGCCCGATGTGATGTGCCTGAGCGCCCGCGACTGCGTGCTGCCGGTGGTGCCCATGTTCCATGTGAACGCCTGGGGCATTCCCTATTCGGCCTGCGCGGTGGGCTGCAAACTGGTTTTCCCGGGCCCGGCGCTCGATGGCAAGTCGGTGTATGAGCTGCTGGACACCGAGAAGGTGACCATGGCCGCCGGCGTTCCTACCGTGTGGCAGATGCTGCTGACCCACATGGGCCAGAACCAGGTGAAGCTGCCGCGCCTGACGCGCACGGTGATTGGCGGCTCGGCCTGCCCGCCGGCCATGATCGAAGCCTTCCAGAACGACTACGGCGTGGAGGTGCTGCACGCCTGGGGCATGACCGAGATGAGCCCGCTGGGGACCCTGTGCACGCTGAAGAACAAGCACCTGGATCTGCCCGAAGCCGAGCAGATGAAGGTGCGCCTGAAGCAGGGCCGCGCCATCTTTGGCATAGACATGAAGATCGTGGGCCCGGACGGCAAGGAACTGCCCTGGGACGGCAAGACCTCGGGCGATCTGCTGGTCAAGGGCCCCTGGATCCTGCGCGAGTACTACAAGGGCGAAGGCGCGTCTCCGCTGGTGGATGGCTGGTTTCCCACCGGCGACGTGGCCACCATCGATGCCGATGGTTTCATGCAGATCACCGACCGCAGCAAGGACGTGATCAAGTCGGGCGGCGAGTGGATCAGCTCGATCGACGTGGAGAACATTGCCATGGCCCACCCTGCAGTGCTCATGGCCGCCTGCATAGGCATGCGCCATCCCAAGTGGGACGAGCGCCCCATTGTGGTGGTGGTGAAGAAGCCCGGGCAGGAGGTGAGCCGCGAGGAATTGCTGGCCTTCTACGAGGGCAAGATCGCCAAGTGGCAGGTGCCCGACGATGTGCTCTTTGTGGACGCTATTCCGCTGGGCGCCACGGGCAAGATGCAGAAGATGAAGCTGCGTGAGCAGCTCACCGACTACCGCCTGCCCACTTTGTGACACTGCTGGAGGGCTTTGCAGTCGCGCACGCGATAGCTCTTCGGGCTTTCCCTGAGTGCTGCTTTGCAAGCCCCCGGTAAGCTTTCCCGGTCAGTTCCACCCACACAAGGAGACACGTATGAAGTTCATGTTGAAGGCCCTCACGGGCGCAGCCCTGGTGACCTGCGCGTTCGCCACGCACGCGCAAAGCGGCGAGACGGTGCGCATTGCCTGGATCGATCCGCTGTCGGGCCTGATGGCGCCGGTGGGTTCCAACCAGGTCAAGAGCTTCCAGTTTTTCGCCGAAAAGTTCAGCGGTGCCAACAACCCCGCCGGCGTGAAGTTCGAGATCATCGCGCTGGACAACAAGCTCAGCCCGGCAGAAAGCCTGACCGCGTTGCAAGCCGCCATCGACCAGGGCGTGCGTTACATCACCCAGGGCAACGGTTCGTCCGTAGCTGGCGCGCTGATTGATGCGGTGAACCGCCACAACGCTCGCAACCCTGGCAAGGAAGTGATCTTCCTGAACCACTCTGCTGTGGACCCCGACTTCACCAACAGCAAGTGCAGCTACTGGCACTTCCGCTTCGATGCCGACACCTCCATGAAGATGGAAGCGCTGACCACCTACATGAAGGACCAGCCCGACATCAAGAAGGTGTATCTGCTCAACCAGAACTACTCGCACGGCCACCAGGTGGCCAAGTACGCCAAGGAAAACCTCAAGCGCAAGCGCCCGGATGTGGAAATTGTGGGTGAAGACCTGCACCCCCTGGCCCAGGTGCGCGACTTTGCCCCCTACATTGCCAAGATCCGCGCTTCCGGCGCCGACACGGTGATCACCGGCAACTGGGGCTCTGACCTGGCCCTGCTGGTGAAGGCGGCCAACGAAGGCGGCTACACCGGCAAGTTCTACACCTACTACACCGGCGTGACCGGTACCCCCAGCGCGCTCGGCACCAACAGCGAAGGGCGTGTGTACCAGGTGTCCTACAACCACTACAACATGTCTGGCGACATGGGCAAGTGGCAGATGGAATTCAAGCAGAAGATGAACGACGATTTCTATACCGGGTCTGTCATTCACATCTTCAAGGCCCTGGGTACTGCCATGGCGCAGGCCAAGTCCACCGATCCGGTGAAGGTGGCCCCGGTACTGTCGGGCCTGAAGTTCCAGAGCTACAACGGTGAAGTCGAAATGCGCCGTACCGACCACCAGCTGCAGCAGCCTTTGTTCATCACCCGCTGGCAAAAGGCCGACGCCAAGTTCCCGTACAGCCCGGAGAACACCGGCATGACGCTGGCCATGGTGCGCGAGTTCCCGTCCTTCGTGGCGAGTACCCCGACCAGCTGCCAGATGAAGCGTCCCTGATCCAGGGCTCCTGACTCGGGAGGGTGCACGTCACGGCCCTTCTGAGCAGGCCTGCGGAGGTTCTTTCCGCGTAGTCTGAAATCCGGTCCACCCCTGCGGGGTCGGGCCGGGTTCACTTCCCCTCCCAGGTGCCACGCGGCACCCAATCCCTTGTTCATTCGGTGGGCCAGTTTCGCAGTTGTCCGGCGCGTGCCGCTGGTCACTTGAACGGAGCCCGAACAGAAAGATACCGATGGAGTTTTTCATCATCTCCATGCTCAACGGGCTGAGTTACGGCCTGTTGCTGTTCATGCTGAGCTCCGGGCTCACGCTGATCTTCAGCATGATGGGTGTGCTCAATTTCGCGCACGCCAGCTTCTACATGATCGGCGCCTACCTGGGCTACACCATTTCGGAGGTGGTAGGCTACTGGCCGGCACTGTTCCTGGCACCCATCATCGTGGGTGTGCTGGGCGCTCTCTTCGAGAAATGGAGCCTGCGCAAGGTTCACAAGTATGGCCACGTGCCCGAACTGCTGGTCACGTTCGGTCTGTCTTACATCATTCTGGAGCTGGTGCAGCTGGTGTGGGGTCGCACGGCGGTGGAGTTCCGTCCGCCCGAGATTCTGCAGGGCCCGGCGTTCACGCTCATCAACAACGATGGTGCTTTGAGCATGGTGATGGGCGCCGCCTCCCGCGAGTTGTGTACCGGAGCCGATGTGTTCTGTTCGCCGTTTCCGGCCACCCGCGCCTTCATGATGGTGGTGGCCATATTCATGC
>JAABRN010000232.1 GCA_011390855.1 Hydrogenophaga sp.
CGGCGCAGGCTTCGGGCGACTTCGACGAAAAGCGCTTCGCCAACATCGTCGACGAGATGAGTGTTTCATCAGGCATGAAGCGTCCCGCCGCCATGGTGGTGCCGCGAGACGAGGGCATTAACGCCTTTGCCACCGGGTGGGACGAGAACGACGCAGTGGTCGCCGTCACGCGGGGTGCGCTGGAAAACCTCAATCGTGACGAGCTGCAAGGCCTGGTGGCGCACGAATTCAGCCATATCGGAGAGGGCGACACGCGACTCAACATGCGACTGGCGGGCATGGTGTTCGGCCTGGAGATGCTCTACCGCATGGGCCAGCACCTGTTCGAACCCGACACGCGCGACCGCCGCATGGTTGCTGCTCTGATCGGTCTGGCCATCATGGCCGCAGGCTGGCTGGGCTGGGTGGCCGGTCATGCGCTGCAGGCCGCCGTGTCCAGACAACGCGAATACCTGGCCGACGCCCGCGCCGTGCAATGGACGCGCAGCCGTGAAGGCCTGGGTGGCGTGCTGCGCAAGGTGCTCAGCCAGCAGCGCGCAGGCGTCGTGCCCAGGCCAGTGGGCTCGGTGGTCCAGCACATGCTGCTGGTGGGCAACGAGAGCGGATCGGTCGCGCACTGGCTGGATTCCCATCCGACGCTGGATCAGCGCATCCGACGCATCTATGGACGCAGCATGGGGCCGCTGCCTCTGGGTCGTTCAGAAGACCCGCAGGTTGACGCTGCGCCCGTTCCCAAAGAGGGAAAGATGGACGCGGGCGACAAATCCGCTGGCTGGACCTTGATTTGAACGACACGCAGCATCCGCCAACCTCAGGCACCCGGACATCCCGTTCGCCTCCCAGTCTCGCGATCCAGCTGAGACATGCCGCGCGCAGCGTGCAGGCGGTGGAGCAAGGCCGCTCTCTTGCCGAGGTATTGCCGCAAGTGCCTTCGGGCGTGCGGCCTGGTGTGCAGGCATTGACGTTCCATGCGTTGAGGCAACTCGGAATGACTCGAGCCTTGCTCGCCTGCCTGGTTCAGCGCCAACCTGACCCAGCCGTGCAGGCGTTGATGTGCTGCGCGCTGTCATTGTTGCTCATCGACAGTGGCGAAACTTCCGGTGCTCCCGTGCCCGATGCACCCAGGTACAGCGCCCACACGGTCGTCAATCAGGTGGTGGAAGCCGCGAAGGCAGATCGAGGCTTGCAGCGGCAGAGCGCATTCATCAACGCCTGCCTGCGCCGCTTCCTCAGAGAGCGGGAAATCTTGCTGACTCGCCTGGCAGAGCAGCCCCAGGCGCGCTGGAACCATCCACTCTGGTGGATTGAGCGTGTGCAGCAAGACCATCCAGATCATTGGCAGTCCATCCTTGAGGCGAACAACCATCCTGGGCCGATGGCGCTTCGAGTGAACCGTCGCAAGACCGACCGGCAAGCCTATGCCAAGGTGCTGGCCACTGCAGGGATCGATGCCCAGCCGTTTGGCGACGACGGACTGGAGCTTCGGGTGCCATATCCGGTGGAGCGACTGCCGGGTTTTGACCAGGGCCTTTGTTCAGTGCAGGATGCCGCAGCCCAGATGGCTGCGGGCGTGTTGCTGGAGGGACGAACATGGACCCCCGCTGACCGGGTGCTAGATGCATGCGCAGCGCCTGGCGGCAAAACCGCTCACGTGCTGGAGTTGGCTGATGTCCAGATGCTGGCACTGGACCTGGACCCGAAGCGCTGCGAACGGATCCACCAGAACCTGGATCGCCTGGGCCTCGCTGCTCAGGTGCTCAGCGCCGACGCGGCCCACGCGGATGCATGGTGGGACGGCAAGCCGTTTGATGCGATCCTGCTGGATGCACCGTGTACGGCCTCCGGTATCGTGCGAC
Source organism: Hydrogenophaga sp. (assembly GCA_011390855.1). Lineage (GTDB taxonomy): Bacteria > Pseudomonadota > Gammaproteobacteria > Burkholderiales > Burkholderiaceae_C > Hydrogenophaga. Next base: position 1,857 of record JAABRN010000232.1, read on the forward strand.
GCCATCCGGATGTGCGCTGGCTTCGCAGGGCCAGCGACGTCGAGCAGTTGGCTCGAATACAGCGCAACCTGCTTGACGCCCTGTGGCCACTGCTCAGGCCGGGTGGCCGTCTTGTCTACGCCACCTGCTCGGTTTTCCGGGCCGAGGGGCAAGATCAGGTTCAGGCGTTCCTTGCGCGCCACACCAACGCCGTCCTTTGCCCTTCGCCCGGCCATTTGCTCCCGGGCCACGCGTCCACCTCCGGGGAGTTCAACGACAATCGTTCCGGTGGACACGACGGCTTTTTCTACGCCCGTTTTGACAAGGCCCCGCATTGAGCCGGGGGGCTGCGCGATGTCTGTGAACATGTGGCGCAAGAGGGCTTGCGCCCGCGTGATGCTTTCCTGGCTGCTGATGCTCACCCTATGGTTGACAGCACATGCCCAGCCCTTGTCGGTGATCCAGGAAGAATTGTTGCGCACACCTGATGCCGTGCACCTGACCGCTCGCCTGAACATCCTGCCTGGCCCCTTGGTGGAAGACGCTTTGCTCAGAGGTGTGCCGCTGTACTTTGCCTGGCGTGCCGATGTGATCAGGCCGCGCTGGTACTGGACGGACCGGCGCGTGGCCAGTGCCCACCGAACGCTCAGGCTGGCCTACCAGCCGCTGACCCGACGTTGGCGGGTGAGCCTGTCCAATGAACCCGCTGACGGAAACAGCGGTGCGGGTCTGCAATACGCCTTGCATCAGAATTTTGACAACCTTTCCGAAGCCCTGGCGGGGGTGGGGAGGGTGTACCGATGGAAAATCGCCGAAGGGGCCGGCGTGGCCGATGGCGATCCGGAGGACTATCGGGTCGAATGGCGCATGCAGCTTGATCTGTCCTTGCTGCCGCGGCCATTTCAGATTGGTGTGGGCAACCAGCCAGAATGGAACATTCAGCGAGAAGGTCGGCTGGCATTGCCTGCCATACAGCCCGGCGAGCGGGTGCGGGTGGAAGAAACCGTCATTGGCGAGCCATCCCTGGCGTCTGAGCCAGATGCAGCCTCTCTCGGACGTTGATCGGCCTGGTGATGGCGCCTGATTCCCGTTTTTCCCGTGACCAGACCGATGTGAGCGGCGGCGGGACCACACACAACTCACTCAAGCTCGGCAAGTCCGGCATGCGCTGGGCAGTGGCGGCCGCCCTGGTGTTCATGACCGGCGTGGGCATGGTGCTGCTGTTTCTGCTCACGGTGGCCACACGCAACCGCGCGCTTTACGAGCAGAATTTTTCCTGGCTGGTCGGGATCAATGTGGCGGTGGCGGTGCTGCTGGCGCTGATCCTCTTGTGGCTGGTGGTGCGCCTGGCCTTGCGATTGAAGAGAGGAAAATTCGGCAGTCGTCTGCTGATCAAGCTCGCGTCGATCATCGGTCTGGTGGGGGTGCTGCCGGGTCGTTTGATTTACACCGTCTCGTACCAGTTCGTTTCCCGCTCCATCGAGAGCTGGTTCGATGTGCGTGTGGAATCTGCACTGGCCGCCGGTCTCAACCTGGGTCGCACCACCCTGGACACGCTCGCAGCGGACCTCAGCGGCAAGACGCGTGTGGCGGCCGAAGGCCTGGCTCGCGTGCCCAGTGCCTCCGC
>JAABRN010000233.1 GCA_011390855.1 Hydrogenophaga sp.
GTCCTGATCAAAGCCGTCGTCGTCCGGGTTGTATCCGCTGAAGGCCACGTCCGGGTTGGTTGCCGAGAACCCGTTTTCGCGCACGGTACCGAAGTTCAGAGCGTAGGTCACCGCATCGGTGCCTCCGCTCAGCCCACCGGTGGCAGCGCGGTGGCCAAAGCTGCCCAGCGTGACGCTGGCGTTGGGGTGGAATCCTTTGGAACCCTGCTTGGTGAACACCTGCACCACACCACCCACGGCATCGCTGCCGTACAGGGCCGATGCTGGCCCCTTGAGCACTTCGATGCGCTCAACGATACCCAGCGGAATGTTGTCCAGCGAGGCCG
>JAABRN010000234.1 GCA_011390855.1 Hydrogenophaga sp.
TGCCGCGCACGAACAGGCCAGACTGCTTGCCCAGCCCGCCGTTGGCAGACATCTGCAGCCCGGCTGATCGCGCCAGCACTTCGGAGAGTGTGCGACCGGTGGACTTCTCCAGCGTGTCGGCCTCGATCACCACCACGTCACTGAGCACGGCATCGGTGCGGGTTTCCACCCGCGTGGCGGTGACCACGGTTTCTGAAAGAAAGGCAATGGTTTCGGTCTGGGCGTGGGAAGGGAAAGCCGCCAGCAATGCCAGCGGCAACGCGGCAAAGTGCACGCGCGAAGAGTCGTTTTTCATGAAAGAGAACAAGCTTGAGTGCCCTCACCGTCTTCCCCGACAGTGCATGGACGTCACGGAAGCGCGCCCGTTGCCAGACGCACTTCCACCTTGTTGGCCGGTATCCGGGCTGACAGAACAACCTCCATCGCCTTCCCAGAGCGCAGGCCTTTGACAAGGCATGTGGTCCAGTGGCTGCGTGATGAAAGCGGAGCGAACCGAAAAGGCTTCGGGTCTCTCGTCTGCTTACCGTTGCGGGGGCAGCGCAGGTTAGGTCTGTTCGGCTGAACGCAACCCTCCTGCTTCCCGTTGAACTGCGGCATGTGAACCACACCGCGAGCACCAACGGCTGGCATTGTACGCCCCGCCATTGCGTGCCGACCCTACAATGAGCAAACTCAAGTGGTAACCATGGCCGACATCAAGCACCTTGACCAGATCGCCGAGCGCGTTGAGCGCTTGCTGCTGCGCCATGAAGAACTTCAGCGCACCAACGCCCTGCTGCACGAGCAGATCCAGGCCCTGCAGAGCGAGCGAGACACCCTCAAATCCAGGCTGAACGCCGCTCGCGCACGCATTGACGCATTGCTCGACCGCCTGCCCGCTGGTCATGGTCTGGCTGAATCCGATCCCGCCGCAGATCCCAATCGCCAGGAGCGCGCATGAGCAAGCCCACCAGCAAACAGGTTGAAGTTCAGATCATGGGCCAGAGCTACTTGCTGGCATGCCCGGTGGGTGGTGAGTCGGCGCTGCTCGACGCCGTGGAGCGTGTGGACACCGCCATGTGCCGCATTCGAGATGCCGGCAAGGTCAAGGCACGCGACCGCATTGCCGTGCTGGCCTCACTCAATCTGGCCTTTGAACTTTCGCAACGCGAGGCCGACAGTTTTCAGGCTTCGTCGTTTGGTAGCGAAGCCTCGCACCTGAGCGACGCAGAAGACACCGACCCCGCCGTGCAGGCGCGGGTGGACGATCTCATCCGCCGACTCGACAGCACGCTCGGGGTTGACGGCCAGTTGCTCTGACGCATCGCGGCCGCACAGCCCACCCTTCTTTTGAGTCGCCGTCCGTCTGTCCGGGGTCTTTCCGGACCAGTGGTCCACACACCACTGCGCCTGCACCTACAATTTGCTTGTCTGCGGTGCGCGTCGGGCTTTATATTTCCTTGAACCAATGCTCATAGAGCCCGGGCTTGGAACATCGCATGGTGGGTGTGAGCGTCTCGCGTCAGACGAACCCGAAGCCATGCTGACCTTGCCCACCTGAACCCCGGTTCAGGATGCCGGTCCGGCGGCACTTGCAGACACCCCTATTTCGTACACCCCCCTGCGCTGCTTCGCAGCTTCCCCCCTCTCCTGCGGGAGGGAGAACGCGCCCAGTGGCCCGGCGAAGCCGGTTCCACGGGCACCCTGGATGGCGTCCCCTCTCTCGCACATTTTTGGCCGTTGGCCCACAGACGCCTGCCACTCTCAACCTTGAGATTTTCGAAGGGCGGTTCTTGGCGCCAGGCATGGCTCCTCTTGCCGCGTGCGCGCTCGACATCTGGCGTTCGGCCACAATCCCCACCATGATTTTTGAACCATTGTTGATTGCTCAGCTGATCTTGCTCGGCCTGTGTACCGGTTTCCTGGCAGGCCTTTTGGGTATTGGTGGGGGCATGATCATGGTGCCCTTCATCTCGGCCATCCTCGCAGGCCGTGGTGTGCCGGTGGATCTCTCGGTCAAGATGGCCATTGCCACCTCCATGGCCACCATCATCTTCACGTCCGTCTCCAGCGTGCGCGCGCACCATCAGCGCGGCGCCGTGCGATGGGACATTGCCAAGCGCCTGTCGCCTGGCATCGTGCTGGGTGCCGCGCTGGCGAGTCTGGGTGTGTTCGCCTTGCTCAAGGGCAGCTGGCTGGCATTGTTCTTCGCGGCGTTCGTGAGCTTCTCTGCCACACAGATGCTGCTTGATCGCAAGCCCAAGGCCACGCGCACGCTGCCGGGCACTGCAGGCCAGGTCGCCGCCGGTACCACCATTGGCTTTCTCTCCGGTCTGGTCGGCGCAGGGGGCGGGTTTGTCAGCGTGCCCTTCATGACCTGGTGCAATGTGGCCATTCACAACGCCGTGGCCACCAGCGCGGCACTGGGCTTTCCCATTGCACTGGCCAATGCGGTGGGTTACGCCATCTCAGGCCAGGGAGTGGCCGACTTGCCGCCGGGCTCTTTCGGCTACATCTTCGTGCCGGCCCTGGTGGTGATCGCTGTTTTCAGCGTGCTCATGGCGCCACTGGGTGTGAGGGCCGCGCATGCCCTGCCCGTGAAATCGCTGCGCCGCGTGTTCGCCGGCATCTTGTTTGTGTTGGCGGCCTACATGGCCTACAAGGGCCTGGCCTGACTCACCCCCGCCGCGCTACGCGCGACCCCCTCCAGGGGGCGATACCAGTCGTCCGGCAAAGCCGGCCCGACGGTATCTCTGGAATGGTGCACTTCGCGCCGGAGGTACCTCGAGATTGATGCCATGCGCCTCTG
>JAABRN010000235.1 GCA_011390855.1 Hydrogenophaga sp.
ACTCAACCCAGCTTGCGATCCGCGACCACGATGCCGTCTTCGTCCGCATAGAGCCAGTCGCCCGGCCTGACCCACACACCCTGCATCTGTACCGCCACATCGCGTTGCCCGTCTGTGCGCCGCTCGGTTGGCAGCGGTATCAACGCCAGTGCCCTGATCCCGACATCACAAGCCGCCAACTCTGCGGCATCGCGCACACAGCCATTGACCACCACGCCGGCCCAGCCATTGTGCGCCGCCGCCGCCGCCAGGTTGCCCCCCACCAGCGCGCGGCGCAGCGAGCCGCCACCATCAACCACCAGCACGCGTCCCTCGCCGGCACTCTCC
>JAABRN010000236.1 GCA_011390855.1 Hydrogenophaga sp.
AAAAGCTATGTGGCGCGCCTGCTGCACAAAGGCCCCGACAGCTTCCTGAAGAAAGTGGGCGAAGAAGCCACCGAGGTGGTGCTGGCCGCCAAAGATCTGCAGCATCTGGGACCTGTGTCCGAGGACAGCCCAGCCCGTACCCAGGCCGCGCAAGCACTGGTGGGTGAGGTGGCCGACCTCTGGTTCCACAGCATGATTGCGCTGGCGCATTTCGGGCTCAGCCCGGCCCAGGTGCTGGCCGAACTGGCCCGCCGCGAGGGCCTGAGCGGATTGGAAGAGAAAGCGCTGCGCAAGTCGCGCCAGCGCGAAGCCGAGGAAACGCGCGAAACCCCTTCACCTGCCGCAGGAGCCCAGCCATGAACCCGAATTTCGACCCCCAGGGAGGTTCCTCGTTCGGCACCCCCGCAGGTGCTGGCACGGTCATCGACGTACCTGGAAAAACGCCCGAGCAGTTGCAAAGCCTGCGCCAGCTCACGCTGGCGGTCTACATCCTGTACGGCATTTCCTGGCTCATCGGCATCAGTGCCATCGTGGGCATCGTCATCAATTACCTCAAGCGGGAGGATGCTGCTGGCTCGATCTACGAGAGCCATTTCACTTGGCAGATCCGTACCTTCTGGTGGAGCCTGGCCTGGTGCGTGGTGGGTGTGCTCACCCTGGTCTTCATGATCGGTTTCGTGGTGCTGTTCGTTACCGCCATCTGGTCCATCTACCGGCTGGTCAAGGGCTTCCTCTACTGGAACGACCGTCGGCCCATGCCCGTCTGAAACGCAAGCACTCCCCCATAGACATGTCTGAAGCTGCCCCTCACACCCCCCATCACAACGCACCCCACAGCGATCCCAACTGCATCTTCTGCAAGATAGTTGCCGGGAAAATCCCCAGCCGCAAGGTCTATGAGGACGACGAAATCCTCGCTTTCCACGACGTCAACCCCTGGGCGCCGGTGCACTTCCTCATGGTACCCAAACAGCACATTCCTTCCTTGGCCCAGGTGGGGCCCGAGCATGAAGCCCTGCTCGGGCGCATGATGGCGTTGGCCCCGCGGCTGGCGCTGGAGCAAGGCTGCAACCCCTACCCGGCGGGCGGCTTCCGCATCGTCACCAACACCGGGGCCGAAGGCGGGCAGGAGGTGCACCATCTGCACATCCACGTCATGGGTGGGCCTCGCCCGTGGTTGCGCGGGTAGGTCCGCGCCACTGCTTGTCAGGGCTTTCCAGGGGTTCACACCCACCGTGTCGGCGCCGAGCCTCCCATATCTGGGAGAATCCCGGGTTTGCAGTCGGGCGAACCTCTTGGCCCGCGTAGAATCAGAGTCAACATTGACGGAATTTTTCCGTACGCAGGAGTTCAAGCATGGGTACGTTTTCTATTTGGCACTGGCTGATCGTTCTCTTGATCGTCGTGATGGTGTTCGGCACCAAGAAGCTCAAGAACCTGGGATCCGACCTGGGTGGCGCCGTCAAAGGCTTCAAAGATGGCATGAAGGAAGGCGATATGGCCGATGCCGACAAGGCCGCTTCGGCGCCTGCCGCACAAGTGACGCAGGACACGAGTGCAGCCAAGAACACGATCGACGTCGAAGCCAAGACCAAGAGTTGACTGGCGCTGCCGCGCTGCCTTTGCGGCGGCTCGCTGAGCCGATCCGCAAGCTGGAACGCAACCCATGATCGACCTAGGCATCTCCAAGCTCGCCCTCATCGGCGTGGTCGCCCTGGTGGTGATCGGCCCGGAAAAACTGCCCAAAGTGGCGCGCACCGTGGGCGCGTTGCTGGGCAAGGCACAACGCTACGTGGCCGACGTGAAGGCCGAGGTGAACCGCTCCATGGAGCTCGAAGAGCTCAAGAAGATGAAAGAGTCCATGGAGGGCGCGGCGCGGGACGTGGAAGGTTCCCTCCAGACCACCACCGCCGATTTCGAAAAGTCGTGGTCTGAGGCCACGGCTGGCCTGGAGTCCAGCGGGTCGTCCAGCTTCGACCCCACCACCGATGCTTACTCTATCGGCTCCCCGGTCTATCCCGAGTACCGCCACCCGAAAAAGAACTTCCGCCTCAAGCAGAAGGCAGTGCCTCAGTGGTTCAAGTCGCGCACAGGTACCCGCACCCGAGCGCAGTCCGGTGCGGCCCGCGTAGCCCGCTTCCGTCCCAAGCGCTGAACAGGTCACACTCTTTTCCCATGTCCGATCCCTCCAAGCCCGACGAACTGGCTGGCACCGAGCAGCCCTTCGTGCAGCATCTCATGGAGTTGCGCGACCGCCTGCTCTACAGCATGGCCGGCGTCGCGCTGTGCATGATTGCGCTGGCCGTGTGGCCCGGTCCCAGCGGACTGATCGACCTCATCGCGGTGCCCATACGCGCCCACATGCCGCCCGATTCGCGCCTCATTGCCGTGGGGGTGTTCTCCCCCTTCTTCGTACCCTTGAAGGTACTGATGATGGCGGCGATTTTGCTGGCGTTGCCGTGGCTCATGTACCAGATGTGGGCGTTTGTGGCCCCGGGCCTGTACAGCCACGAGAAACGGTTCGCCTTTCCGCTGATCGTACTGGGTAGTCTGCTGGCCTACACCGGCATTGCCTTTGTGCAGTTTTTCGTGCTGGACAAGATGTTCGGCTTCATACAGAACTTCACGCCAGAGAGTGTGGCTGCAACCCCGGATATCGCTTCCTATGTGGAGGCCATTCTGTCGCTGTACCTGGCTTTTGGGTTGGCGTTTCAGGTGCCCATCGTGGTCATCCTGCTGGTGCGCTTTGGCATGGTCACCATCGAAAAGCTCAAGGCATTCCGAGGTTACTTCATCGTGGTGGCGTTTGTCATCGCGGCCATCGTCACGCCGCCCGATGTGATTTCACAGCTGGCGCTGGCCGTTCCCATGTGCATCCTCTACGAGGTGGGTATCTGGGGCGCACGTTGGTTTGCCAAGGCGAAACCGCCCGAAGACGGCGATCCTCAGGCTTGAGCGTGGCTGCCTGAAGCCGCTGAGCGGGGCAACAAGGGCAGCAAACCAGGGGTCACCGTGCGTCGCGTTGCGGCGGCCGGCGGCCCGGCGTCACGTTCACCGTTTCTGCGCTACCGCGGCGCAGAACTTCCAAAGCGCTGGGCTCACCGGGCCGCAAGGCCGCCACGGCGCCCAGCAGGCTGGGGACGTCCGACACTGCCTGCCCGTTGACAGAGGCAATCACGTCGCCGGGTCGGATGCCAGCCTGAGCGGCTGGACCATTCTGCAAGACCCCGGTGATGATCACTCCGCGCTGGGCCTCTATGCCAAAGTGCTGAGCCAGATCGGCGGTCAGAGGTTGAGGTTCCACCCCGATCCAGCCCCGCGTCACCTCGCCATCGCGAACGATGGATTCCAGCACAAAGCGGGTGGTAGAAGTGGGGATGGCAAACCCGATCCCCATGGAGCCGCCGGAGCGGGAGTAAATGGCGGTGTTGATCCCCATGAGGTGGCCCTGTACATCCACC
>JAABRN010000237.1 GCA_011390855.1 Hydrogenophaga sp.
AGCGTGGAGTCCACCAACAGGGGCACACCGGCCTCATGCGCGATCTGCGCCACGGTGGGGATGTCCAGCACGTCCAGGCCCGGGTTGCCCACGGTTTCCCCGAAAAACAGCTTGGTGTTGGGCTGCACAGCTGCCTTCCATCCATCGATGTCGCCGGGCTTCACGAAGGTGGTGTCGATGCCGAAGCGGCGCATGGTGTAGTGCAGCAGGTTCTGGCTGCCACCATACAGCGCGGTGCTGCCCACGATGTGCGAGCCGGCACCCATGAGCGTGGCCACGCTCAAGTGCAAGGCCGCCTGACCGCTCGCGGTGGCGATGGCCCCAATACCGCCTTCGAGCGCGGCCATGCGCTGCTCAAACACGGCGTTGGTGGGGTTGCTGATGCGGCTGTAGACGTGCCCTGCACGTTCCAGATTGAAGAGGGCCGCAGCATGGTCGCTGGACTCGAAGACGAACGAGGTGGTGAGGTGGATCGGCACGGCGCGCGCACCGGTGGTGGGGTCTGGGGCTGCCCCCGCGTGCAATGCGAGGGTGTCGAAACCCGGGTCGGCGTATCCGGCCATCTGAATGTCTCCTGGGGTGTCGGTGGCCCGGCAGGTCGCCTGGCCGAATTGACAGGTTGTTTCAACGCGAGCGATGCAAGCTTGTCATTGACGAGGAAGGCATGCTCGCTTCGTGCGATTGTGGGCTATATTCCGGCCAAGGCCAGCCCGACTGGTGACAGTGCAACTCTGAGGAGACAAGCCATGAAAGTCAGCGACATCCTGCGCGTCAAAGGTGGCACGCTCTACACCATCTCTCCCGACGAGCCGCTGGACCGTGCGGTGCAGACCATGGCCGAGTTCGACATCGGCTCCCTGGCGGTGATGGACCATGGCGAACTCGTGGGCATGCTCACCTTCCGCGAACTCATCCACACTTTGGCAAGCCATGGCGGTACGGTGGGCAACCGCTCGGTACGTGCCGTGATGGACGATCACCCCATGAGCTGCACACCGGAAACCGAACTGGAACAGGTGCGCCCCATGATGCTGGAGAAGCACACCCGCTACATGCCGGTGATGGACAACAAAATGCTGATGGGTGTGATCAGTTTCTACGACGTGGCCAAGGCGGTGGTCGACAGCCAGAATTTCGAAAACAAAATGCTCAAGGCCTACATCCGCGACTGGCCGGAAGAAGAATCGGACAAGGCCGAACCGAACCTTCGCTGATCAACCAGCCACTCGACAAAGCGCTCCGCAGGTGAACTGCACCCCAAAGGTTGGATCGCGGTCCAACTTCCTGGGGTCGGTTCAAAGCCGGTGCGCTTTTTTTCGAGGCCATGTATCGGAGTAGAGCGTTCTATCCAGAAGCACCGCAGAACCGGCTTTGCCAGGTCGCAGGTGCTGCCCCCCAGCTCCCTTCAGCATGTGCTGAATATCGCTTCCCGCACCCGTGGATAGATCTGCTGGTTCCAGCGGCGCCCGCTGAACACACCGTAGTGACCCACTCCGGTCTGCACGTGGTGGGTCTTGAGGTAAGGGCGAACGCTGGTGCACAGATCCTGTGCCGCCACGGTCTGGCCCACGGCGCAGATGTCGTCGCGCTCGCCTTCCACCGTCATGAGGGCTGTGCGCCGTATGGCCGCCGGATTCACGGTGCGGCCCTTCCAGGTGAGCTTGCCGAGTGGCAAGTCGTACGTCTGGAACACTTTTTCCACCGTTTCCAGGTAGAACTCTGCCGGCAGGTCGTTGACGGCAAGGTACTCCTCGTAGAAGTTCTGGATGGTGGCGGCCTCTTCCATGCGGCCGTGGTCCAGGTGTTCGAACATCAGGCGGAACGACTCCTTGTGGCGCGCCGGGTTCATGCTCATGAAGGCACTGAGCTGCACGAAGCCCGGGTAAACGCGCCGCATGCAGCCGGCGTGGGGCAGGGGCACACGGCTGATGAGGTTTTGCTCGAACCACTCAATGGGTTTGCTCACCGCCAGGCGGTTCACTTCCGTGGGGTTGACGCGGCAGTCCACCGGGCCGGCCATGAGCGTGAGGCTGCGCGGCTGCGCGGGGTTGTCGTCTTCGGCCATGATGGCTGTGGCCGCCAATGCCGCCACGCAGGGCTGGCACACCGCCACCATGTGGCTGCCAGGCCCCACCGCTTCAGTGAAGCGGATCATGTAGCTGATGTAGTCGTCCAGACTGAATCCGCCGTGCTGCAGCGATACGTCGCGGGCGTTGTGCCAGTCGGTAATAAAGACGTCATGGTCCTGGAGCAGGGTGCGGGCGGTTTCGCGCAACAAGGTGGCGAAATGGCCCGAGAGCGGTGCCACAAGCAGCACCGGGGGCTGGTAGGGCAGGCCAGCATCGGCCTTGCGAAAGCGCAGCAGGGTTCCAAACGGCAGCGTGAGCACGGCTTCTTCGGTCACAGGCACTTCCTGCTTGCCGATCGTGACCGAATCGATGTTGTAGGGCGGGCGCGAATGCGTGAGCCGCATGCGGGAGAACACATCACAAGCAGCCGCCACCTTGCGAAACACGCTGCGCTCGGTCTGCTGAAACAGCATTGACGAACCGATGTACTGGGCCGCGAGCCGAAGCGGGGATGCCAGATCGGACTGGAACTGATAGGCCTGATACAGCATGACGGACTTTCCAGGAAAGGGTGCACCGGATGCAGGCAAGGAATGGGCCAGCAAGACTGCACCGCATGGGTGCGTGGGGATGTGGGGATTGCGCACAAACTTGGCACAGCGCTTGCTCATTGCATCCACACACGAGGAGCATTTGATGGCCACAGCGGTTCTCACGATCAGCAGCAAGAACTACGGCGCCTGGGCGTTGCGCGGCTGGTTGATGGCCAGGCTGGCACGGCTGGACTTCACCGAACACGTGATTTCGCCTGACGACCCGGACATGAAAGCCGAAATGCTGCTTTTGTCGGCATCGGTGCGGGTGCCCGCCCTCCAGCACGACGGCGTGCATGTGTGGGACACCCTGGCCATCGGCGAATACCTGAACGAGATCAAGCCCAAGGCGGGACTGCTGCCAGCAGACCGGGCCGCACGTGCCCATTGCCGCTCCATCTGCGGTGAAATGCATTCCGGCTTCAGCGCCATGCGATCCTCGCTGCCCATGAACATCAAGGCGCACTTTCCGGGCTTCAAGCTGTGGTCGCGTGCGCAGTCCGATATCGATCGCATCGAGGCGATCTGGAACGAATGCCTCGCCACCTACGGTGGCCCCTATCTGTTTGGCGCCAAGCCCTGCATCGCCGATGCGATGTTCGCGCCGGTGGTCACGCGCTTCATCACCTACGAGGTGGCGCTGGACCCGGCCTGCGTGGCTTACTGCGACACCATCATGGACTTGCCTGCCATGAAGGAATGGGTGGCGGCGGCCGAAGCCGAGCCGGATGAGATCGACGAACTTGACGCAGAGTTTTGACCCACCCCTGGGCCCGCTCAAGAGTTCAAGGTATCGAC
>JAABRN010000238.1 GCA_011390855.1 Hydrogenophaga sp.
ATCGAGGCCAAGAGCCGCGGCATTTACGAGGCCCCGGGCCTGGCACTGCTCTTCATTGCCTATGAGCGTCTGGTCACTGGCATCCACAACGAGGACACCATCGAGCAGTACCGCATGAACGGCCTGAAGCTGGGCCGCCTGCTGTACCAGGGCCGCTGGTTCGACCCGCAAGCCATCATGCTGCGCGAAACCGCCCAGCGCTGGGTGGCGCGTGCCATCACCGGCGAGGTGACGGTGGAACTGCGCCGTGGCAACGACTACTCCATCCTGAACACCGAAAGCCCCAACCTCACCTACCACCCGGAGCGCCTGACCATGGAGAAAGGCGCGTCCATGTTCTCCCCGCGCGACCGCATTGGCCAGCTCACCATGCGCAACCTCGATATCGTGGACACGCGCGACAAGCTGGGCATTTACGCCGGCTCCGGGCTGCTGGAACTGGGCAAGGGCAGCGATTTCCTCAAACTCGGGGAGTAAGCGCCCCCCGGGCTTCAGTGGCGGAAGTGCCGCACGCCCGTGGTCACCATGGCCACGCCGCGCTCATTCGCCGCGTCAATCACTTCCTGGTCGCGCATGGAGCCACCGGGTTGAATGACGCAGGTGGCGCCTGCGTCCACCACCACATCGAGACCGTCGCGGAAGGGGAAGAAGGCATCGCTGGCCACCGCCGTGCCCTGCAGGCTCAGGCCCGCGTGCCCCGCCTTGATGCTGGCAATGCGCGCCGAATCCAGGCGGCTCATCTGCCCGGCGCCTACGCCCATAGTCATGCCGCCCTTGCAGAACACGATGGCGTTGCTCTTCACATACTTGGCCACCTTCCAGGCAAACAGCAGGTCCTGCAGTTCTTCCGGTGTGGGCTGCTTCACCGTGACCACCTTCAGGTCGGCCAGGGTCATTTCGTGGTTGTCGGCGCTTTGCAGCAACATGCCAGAGCCCACACGCTTCACATCCACCGCGTTGCGGCCCTGCGCCCAGTCGGTCTGCCCGCCAGACTCGGGCAGCGCAATTTTCAGAATCCGCACGTTGGCTTTGGCCTTGAACACGGCCAGGGCCTCGGGCGTGAAGTCCGGTGCCATGAGCACCTCCACGAACTGCTTGACCACCTGTTGCGCGGCCACGCCATCGAGCGGGCGGTTGAACGCGATGATGCCGCCAAAGGCGCTGGTGGGGTCGGTCTGGAAGGCCTTGCTGTAAGCCTCCAGTGGGTCCTGGCCCACCGCCACACCGCAGGGGTTGGCGTGCTTCACGATGACGCAGGCCGGTGCCTCGAAGCTCTTGACGCATTCCCACGCGGCATCGGCATCGGCGATGTTGTTGTAACTCAGCTCTTTGCCCTGCAGCTGCTCTGCCGTGACCAGGGAGCCCGGCGCCGGATGCAGGTCGCGGTAGAAGGCGGCCTGCTGGTGCGGGTTCTCGCCATAGCGCAGGTCCTGCAACTTCACGAAGCGGCCGTTGCTCTGGCCGGGGAAAGCCAGCCGTGCCGGGGCGGCGTCGCCGGCAGGCACGCCGGCACTGGTGTCCACGGAAGACAGGTAGTCGCTGATGGCGGCGTCGTAATTGCTGATGCGGTTGAACGCGGCCACGGCCAGCCCAAAGCGCGTGGCCTCTGATACTTGCCCTGCAGCCTGCAATTCGGCCAGCACGCCAGCGTACTGGGACGCATCGGTCAGCACCGCCACGTCTTTCCAGTTCTTGGCCGCAGATCGCACCATGGCCGGGCCGCCAATGTCGATGTTCTCTATCGCGTCGGCCAGGGTGCAGCCGGCGCGCGCCACGGTGGCCTCGAACGGGTAGAGGTTCACCACCAGCAAATCGATAGGCGCGATGCCGTGCTGCTGCAAGGCAGCCATGTGCTCGGGGAAATCACGGCGCGCCAGCAGGCCGCCATGCACCATGGGGTGCAGCGTTTTCACGCGGCCGTCGAGCATTTCCGGGAAGCCCGTGACTTCGGCCACTTCGGTCACGGGCAATCCCGCCTCGGCCAGCAGCTTGGCGGTGCCACCCGTGGAAATGAGCTGCACGCCCAGGGAGTGCAGGGCGCGCGCGAAATCGAGGACGCCGGTCTTGTCGGAAACCGAGAGCAGAGCTTTCATGGCAGGTGGACTTGGTAGGGGTAGAAAAAACTGAGGTGGCCCAATCAGGCACCAAGGCTGGCCGGCTCAATCGGCCAGGCCGTGTTCAATGAGCTTCTTGCGCAGGGTGTTGCGGTTCAGGCCCAGCCATTGCGCCGCCCGCGACTGGTTGTGCTGGGCCTGCACCATGACCGCTTGCAGCAAAGGCTTTTCCACAGCGCGCATGAGCATGCCGTGCATGTCAGAGGGTTCGGTTCCGTTCAGGTCGCGAAAGTACGCTTCCAGGTTCTCTCGCACGCAGTCTTGTAGTTGTGTGTTGCTCATGCCGCCTGTTTCCAGGCCTGCTCTTGGCAGGCTTCAAAAAAATCTTCCACCACGCGCAGCTGTTCCTCGCAGCGCTCGGCACGGTTGATGCGCTCGCGCAGCAGCGCCACAGCAGCCGGGTGCCCGGGCAAGGACTGCGCATACCAGCCCAGGTGCTTGCGCGCCGTACGCACACCGGTGAATTCGCCATACAGCGCATAGTGTTCGTGCAGGTGCTCCAGCATGAGCGCGCGCAGTTCCTCCGCCCCCGGTGGCGCCAGGTGGGTACCGGTGGCCAGGAAGTGCGCCACCTCGCGGAACAGCCACGGCCGGCCCTGCGCTGCGCGGCCAATCATGACGGCATCACAACCGGTACGTTGCAGCACTTCGCGCGCGGCTTCGGGGCTGTTGATGTCGCCGTTGGCCACCACCGGAATGCGCAGTACCGCCTTGATGGCGGCCACGGTATCGTGCTCGGCGCAGCCCTTGTAGCCCTGCTCGCGGGTACGGCCGTGAACGGTGAGCATGCGTATGCCGGCCGCCTCGGCGGCGCGCGCCAGCTGTGGTGCATTCTTGTGGCTGGCACACCAGCCAGTGCGCATTTTCAGGGTCACCGGCACGCCGTGCGGCTCGGCGGCGGCCACCACCGCCTCCACAATGGAAAGCGCCAGCGCCTCGTCCTGCATGAGCGCGGAGCCCGCCCACTTG
>JAABRN010000239.1 GCA_011390855.1 Hydrogenophaga sp.
TGCACACCTTCTTGGCCGGGCAGCCCATGTTGATTTCGATGATCTGCGCCCCACGGTCGATGTTGTAGCGCGCCGCATCCGCCATCATCTCGGCATCGGTACCCGCAATCTGCACGGCAATGGGGCCGCGCTCACCGTCGTGGTTGGCGCGCCGGGAAGTTTTCAGGCTGTCGCGCAATTCGGGCCGCGAGGTCACCATCTCGCTCACGGCATAACCCGCGCCCAGCCGCTTGCAGAGGTTGCGAAACGGCCGGTCTGTCACCCCCGCCATGGGTGCCACGAACAGCTGGTTGGGCAGCGTGTGGGAGCCAAGGGTGAGGGACATGGGGCGTAGCGGTAGTAAACGTAGAGCCCAGCTGAGCAGG
>JAABRN010000240.1 GCA_011390855.1 Hydrogenophaga sp.
GAGAGTTGCTGGTCGCGGCCCACGGCGCCGAGCGTGCCGAACGGTTCCAGCAAGCGGTCGGCCTGGTCCTTCACCCCGGGCACAGAAGCGCCAGCCTCCAGGCGCAACGACACCTGGTTGAAAGCACCCTGCATGTCGGCCGCGTGCACCATGCGCTCCTGTTCGATCCACCAGATGCCAAAGGTCTGATCATCTGGCGCGCCGCCGCGCGAGGCGAACACGTACTCCGGCGAAATCGCGGTGCCCACGATGTGCACCTGTTCGAGCCTGCCGTTGAGGATGGCCCGTACGCTCTGGCCCGGTTGCAGCCCGCGTGCAGTGGCAAAGCGGTCGCTCACCACCGCCTCCAGTGCGTGGCCCCGCTCGGGCCAGCGCCCATTGCGCAAAGTAAGCGCGTTCAGGCCCTGGCGTTGTGCGTGCACCTGTCCCAGTTCCAGCCCGATGAAACGGCCCGTGACCGGGGCATCGACGTCGGGCAATGCGATCTGCGCGTCCATGATCACATCCAGCCGCACCTCGGCCACTCCCTCGATGGCTTCCAGTCGCTGGCGCAACTGCAGAGGCGCGCGCTTGACGCTGGCAAAGACGTCGGCCAGGCGGTTGTCGCGGTAGAAGCTGTCGCGCGAGTTCTTGAGTGATTCGTGCACAGAGAACATGCCCACAAACCCGGCCACGCCAATGGCCACCACCAGGGCAATGGTGACGGCCTGCGTGCGCAGACGGCGCAGGTCGCGCCAGAGCTTGATGTCCAGTGCTTTCATGTTTGCGCGCGCTTCACCATTTGAGCGTGGATGCGGCCACCTTGTGCGCATTCACACGGGTGTCCGCGATGCGGCCGTCGGCCAGGCGCAGCACGCGGTCGGCCATGTCGGCAATGGGCGCGTTGTGCGTGATCACCACGGTGGTGGTGCCCAGTGTGCGGTTCACGTGTTCGATCGCCTGCAGCACCATCACACCGGTGGCGCAGTCGAGCGCGCCAGTGGGCTCGTCGCACAGCAGCACGGCGGGGCGCTTGGCAATGGCTCGGGCAATCGCCACCCGCTGCTGTTCGCCGCCTGAGAGCTGCGAGACAAAGTGGTTCATGCGCCCCTCCAGGCCCACCAAAGCCAGGGCTTCTTCCGGTGGCATGGGGTCTTCGGCCAGGTCGGTCACCAGGGCCACGTTCTCCAGCGCGGTGAGGCTGGGGATCAGGTTGTAGAACTGGAAGACGAAGCCCACATGTTCGCGTCGGTAGCGGGTGAGTTCGGCGTCGCTGGCACCGGTGAGTTCGTGCGATTGACCCTGGTGCGTCCAGCGAGCGGTGCCGTCGCTGGGGCTGTCGAGCCCGCCCAGAATGTTGAGCAGCGTGGACTTTCCGCTGCCAGAAGCCCCGAGCAACACCACGAATTCGCCGCGCACGATGTCAAGGTCAACGCCACGCAGCGCGTGTACGGCTGTAGGGCCTTCGCCATACACCTTGGTCAGGCCGTGTGCGGAAAAAACGGGTTCAGTCTGGGGCGAAGCGTCGTTCATCACGGCCTCTGTCTGGGGTGCTTCGGGCAAGGCTCGGGGCACGATCCCGGGCGATGCGCCCATCGGTGATCCTTCCCTCAAGTTCAGCAGTCATTCGAACACACCCGGAGCCGGATGCACTTGACGTCGGTCAAGCGGCGATGGATGGTGTGACAGTGGCCTTCACGGAGCCGTTTTTGGGGCTATCTCCGCGCGTGGGAGAGAATGTGATCCCGCTGAGGCCATGTTTCTGTGCTTGAAGCGTTTCTCACGCGACATATGCCGGTGCTGGCTCGGCCTGTCGAATACCTCGCCAAGGTGTCACCCGTCACCACAACGATCCACACATGACATCCATCCGTCCCCACCCAGGCAAGCGCAGAGACGAGGATGCGCCGCCTGATGCCGCGACCGTCAGCGAGATCATCCAGATGGCGCTGAGCGATGACGTCAGCTTTGATCAGATCCGCAGGGTGCATGGACTGGGTCCGGACCAGGTCAAGGTGCTGATGCGCACGCATCTGGCCCCTGGCAGCTACCGCGCCTGGCGCCGGCGCGTGCGCCGCTTCAGCGATCAGCGGGCAACCTACAAATAGCCGGCATCAGCCCGATGCCTGCCGAAGGCCGAGCAAAGCCTCGCGGTCCAGGCGCAGGCGAACCCCGAGCGAGCCCGTTCGGTGCCGAATGGGCGACTTGCGCAACGCGATTTCCAGCGCTTCTACCTGCGAGTAAGCGGCACACGCTCTGGCCATGCGCGTGAGCAGCCTTTCTTGCGTTTCATAAGACCCGTCGCCCGCCAGCCGCTCCAGCTCGGCCACCAGGGGGTCGTAGTCAAACACCTGTGACATGTCGTCCACTTCGATCATCACGAGGCGGGGGTCGATCCACAAGGTCAGGTCGAGCGAGTGCGCTTCCGGCGCAGGCGCCCCTGGGGCGTAGGTACCGATGCGGGTCTCGATCTGCAGGTCTCTCAGTTCGACAGTGCTGCAAGTGGTCATGGGAAGCACCACCTCGCCAAAGGGTGGCACTGTTCAACCAGTGCTGGAACCGCAACACACCCACAGCCAGTGTGGGTGCCATCAGACAGCCGCACGGACATCAGCCGCCGTATCGCTGCCTGGCGAGCGCCGCGCCTTGAGCCAGCGCTTCCAGCTTGGCCATGGCCACCTCCCGGCTCATGGGCGCCAAGCCGCAATTGGTGCAGGCGATCAGCTTGCCTTTTGGCACGTACTGCAGCGCCATGCCAATGGTGTCGGCGATTTCTTCAGGCGTTTCAATGGTGTCGCTGGCCACGTCGATCACGCCCACCATCACATCCTTGCCTTCGAGCAGCTTCATCAACTCGGGCGGAACATGCGAATGGAAGCACTCCAGGCTCACCTGGTCGATGCTGCTTTTGGCCAGTGCGGGAAACACCTGCTCGTACTGGCGCCATTGTTCGCCCAGCGTCTGCTTCCAGTCCACATTGGCCTTGATGCCGTAGCCGTAGCAGATGTGCACGGCGGTGGTGCAGGTCAGGCCCCGCGCAGCGACTTCGAGCGCGGCCACGCCCCAGTCGGCGGCATCCTGCATGTAGACGTTGAAGGCCGGCTCGTCGAACTGGATGATGTCCACGCCGTCGGCCTGCAACGCCAGCGCTTCCTGGTTCAGCAGCTCGGCAAAGGCCATCGCCATCTTCACCTTGTCACCGTAGTAACGGTCGGCCACGGTGTCCACGATGGTCATGGGGCCAGGCAGGGTGAATTTGAGTTTTTTCTTGGTGTGCTTGCGCGCCAGCTGGGCTTCAAATGCGTGCACCCGGCCTTTCAGGCGCAGCGGCGCCACCACTTGCGGTACCTGGGCGTCGTAGCGGTTGTTGCGGATGCCCATGGTGACTTTGTGCTCGAAGTCGATGCCTTCCACCTGCTCCAGAAAGCCGTGCACAAAATGCTGGCGCGCCTGCTCGCCGTCGCCCACCACGTCCAG
>JAABRN010000242.1 GCA_011390855.1 Hydrogenophaga sp.
GATGAACTCGCGGGGCTGACCCGTACCTTCGCGCACATGACCCAGGATCTTTCAGATGCAAGAAGCGCTGTGCAGCGCAGCATGGAACAGGTCGATGCCGCGAGAGACAACCTGCAGACCATTCTGGACAACCTGACCGCAGGTGTCGTGGTGCTGGACGCCAAAGGCCAGCTTCAAAGCGTGAACCCCGGTGCAGCCCGCATCTTGCGCACACCCCTCTCACTGCACATGGGGCAGCCGCTGGCTCAGGTGCCAGGGCTGGAAGCATTTGCTGGTGGAGTGCTGCAGCAGTTCGAGCGGTTCTTGTCGGACCAGACGCCCCACCAGGGCGGGCACTGGCAGCAGTCGTTTGAGCTCACCGCCACCGGTACCACCCCATTCGACGAAGGCATCACGTTGATCGCACGCGGCGCGCTGTTGCCGAGGAATGAGCTGCTGCTGGTGTTCGATGACGTTTCCGAGATGGTGTCGGCCCAGCGCGCCAAGGCCTGGGGCGAGGTGGCGCGGCGTCTGGCGCACGAGATCAAGAACCCGCTCACACCTATTCAGTTGTCGGCAGAGCGGCTGGCCATGAAGCTCGAAGGCAAGGTGCAGCCGCCGGAGCAGGCCATTCTGAACAAGGCGGTCCGCACCATCGTCGATCAGGTCGACGCCATGAAGCGGTTGGTCAACGAATTCCGTGACTATGCCCGGCTGCCGACCGCCCAACTGGCCGCCGTGGACCTGAATGCGCTGGTACGCGAGTTCATGGGCTTGTATGAACACGCGGCGGTGCCTGTGCGCTGCGAACTGGTCGAGGGATCTGTCATGGCCATGGCCGATGCGCAACAGGTGCGGCAGATCCTGCACAACCTGGTGCAGAACGCGCAGGACGCCATGAGCGGACAGGCGGGTGCTGAAGTGCAACTGCGCACCGCCCGATCCGAGTCGGGGAAGTGGGTGCGGCTGGTCATCACGGATCGCGGGCCCGGTTTTGCCGAGCACATCCTCAAGCGCGCCTTTGAGCCCTATGTGACCACCAAAACCAAAGGCACCGGGCTGGGTCTGGCCGTGGTCAAGAAGATCATGGACGAGCACGGTGGCCGGGTGGACCTAAGCAACCGCCTGATCGAGGGTAAGCCGACAGGCGCCCAAGTATCGCTATCATTCGCAGTTGCGATTTGACAACACCGACTGAGGGAACGAACCGAGCCATGGCCACTATTCTGGTTGTAGACGACGAATTGGGAATCCGGGATTTGCTCTCCGATATCCTGAACGATGAAGGCCACACGGTCGAACTCGCGGAGAACGCTGCCCAGGCCAGGGCGGTGCGTGCGCAGATGCGCCCGGACCTGGTGTTGCTCGACATCTGGATGCCTGATACCGACGGCGTGACGCTGCTCAAGGAATGGGCCAGCTCCGGTCTGCTGACCATGCCCGTCATCATGATGAGCGGACATGCCACCATTGATACCGCTGTCGAAGCCACCCGCATCGGAGCCAGTGCATTTCTTGAAAAGCCGATCACGCTGCAGAAGCTGCTCAAGGCGGTCGATCAGGGTCTCAACAAGTCGGCTGAGCGGGCTGCTGTGGCCATGGTGAGCGCAGTGGTGTCGGGTACCAGCATCTCCACCGAGCTCACCGTGGAAGAAGCCATGACCGGTGGCACCTTGCCCGAGCCTTCCATGGACATTGGTCCCCAACCCCATCAGTCTTTCAACCTCGAAGGGCCCTTGCGCGAAGCACGGGACGAATTCGAGAAAGCCTACTTCGAATACCACCTGGCTCGGGAGTCTGGCTCGATGACGCGTGTCGCCGAAAAAACAGGCCTGGAGCGCACGCACCTGTACCGCAAACTCAAGCAACTGGGTGTCGATCTGGCCCGCAGCAAGCGCAGCGCGCTGTGAGCCCAGGGCGATTTTGGGGGTGGCAAAGCTGCTATACTCTCGCTTCTGTTTGGCCCGGTAGCTCAGTTGGTAGAGCAGCGGATTGAAAATCCGCGTGTCGATGGTTCGATTCCGTCCCAGGCCACCACATTTTCTTCTCGCAAACCAAACAGTTTTCGAGAAAAAACCAAAAAGCGACCTGTCTACCGACGGTCGCTTTTTTGTTGTCACTAGTGCAGACATGCCCTCGCGAGCGGATACGGAAAGACCAGGCAGACTGGCCAACAGTCAACATCAGGAGTGCTTCATGACAGACCGTCGTAAACCCCGTCTTGTGGTGACAGCTGCTCTTCCGCTCTTGTTGTGGGGTTGCGGCCTCGAAAGCGCCGGCACGGCCGCCACCGCAGGCGCCACCAAGCAGATCGAACTGGAGCAGGCTCGCCAGACGCAGGAACAGGTGCGAGAGCAGGTTCAACAGTCGATGGACCAGATCAACAAACGCAACGAACAACTGGATGGGGCGGCGCAGTAGGGTGTGGAGTCGCGGATCCGAGGTATTTGCGTTGAAGGCGTGGCTGAGCACCGGTTTGTGGCGGTGAAGGACAATCGCAGACAACCCCTCACCTGAGTTGCTGTGCTTTCTGTGCAGCTTGTCGATTGCCTCCATGCCACCCCAGTCTGAAACTTTTTGGTCTTCATGCGGTCACGACCGCCTTTCCCCCGACGCACGGGGCTGGCTGGTACCCACCGCCGACTATTGGCGCCTGTGGCTGGAGCGGCCTGAGCTGGCCCTGGTGGACGAGTCTTGTGATGCCGAGCGTGAGCTGCACGCGGCTTTGCTACGCGACCCCTTGCGGGCGGTCCCGCAGACCGAACTGGATGCCATGGCAGATGAGGACGTACAGGCCAATCACCGTCTGTTTCTCGACTTTCGCGATGCCGTGATGGCAGCGGGTTCCCTTGAGGCGGCGTACGCGCTTTTCTTCAAGTCAGGATCGATTGCAGTACCACCGCTGTTCCTGGATCTGATGGTGCAGGCCATCGTCTGCCATCTGCTCTCTGACGAGTCCGATCCCTTGGTCTGGCGCGCGGCCGAAATGCTGTTCCGCCGGCAGAGGGTGAGTGTGAGCGAGGGGCGGGTGCTCAGTGGTGACGCCGAAACGCTGGACATGTTGAACGAGACGGGCGGAGCAGGCGCGGTCGGGCGGCTGTTGCTGGAAAGTGGGGCCGCCTTGCCTGCGGTGCAGGTGGAGGTGCTTTTGGAAGGCAATGGAGCGCGCTACATGCAAAGCCGATCTGGCACGGGCCGGTTCAACTTCGTGCTCGACCTGACGCACGAGGTGCAGAACGAACTTCCGCATGGGCTCACGCTGACGATGACGCGATCAAACTCCGGGCTGAAGGCCTTGGCCCGCGTGCTGGAGCGCTGGGTGCAGCATTTTCTGGGGACGGTTGTCCAGATACGTCCGGAGGCTCGCGTGGACGATCCATCATGGCGGTGGCACCTCGGACTCGACATGGAATCCAGCCGATTGCTCAACGACCTCTACCAGGGTCACCCAGTGGAGCCTGAACGGCAGGCGCGAC
>JAABRN010000243.1 GCA_011390855.1 Hydrogenophaga sp.
CCAACCCGACTGGTAAACCTTGAGCGCCAGCTTCTCGATCAGGTTGTGGTACTCGTCGTACGAAACGTATAGATGTTTGCCGTCTTCGGTCAGCATGTAGGCTCCGGATGGGGTCTGTGTTTTGGATTCTGCACGAAAGGCGGGCTAGCGACCATCACGCGTGGTAAGGGTGGTGCACCAGGATCGTGTGATCCCGGTCCGGGCTGGTGGACACCACGTGGATCGGGACACCGGTTGTCTCCTGAATGCGCTGCAGGTAGCGGCGTGCATTCTCTGGCAGCGCTTCGTATTTTGTGACACCCGCAGAGGTATCGGACCAGCCGGGTAGCGTTTCGTAAATGGGCTTGCAACGTGAGATTTCTTCTGCGCCCAAGGGGAGAATGTCAATGAATTCACCATCAAGCTCGTAGCCGGTACACAGTTTCAGCTCACTCAGCCCGTCAAGCACATCCAGTTTGGTGATGCACAGTCCCGACAGACCATTGACCTGGGCTGACCGCTTCAAAAGGGCTGCGTCAAACCAGCCGCAGCGTCGACTCCGGCCGGTCGTCACGCCTTTTTCAGCACCGACCGTGGCCATGTGCCAGCCGGGTGTGCCCTCCTCTTCCCATTCCAGCTCGGTCGGGAAAGGACCACCCCCGACGCGTGTGCAATAGGCCTTTGTGATGCCGAGCACGTAATGCAGCATGCCTGGCCCGACGCCAGCACCCGCCGCTGCGTTGCCGGCCACGCAGTTGCTGGAAGTGACGAAAGGATAGGTGCCATGATCGATGTCCAGCAAGGTCCCTTGTGCGCCTTCAAACAACAGGTTGGCGCCTTCAAGGTGGGCCCGATTGAGCTCTCTGGACACATCGGCAATCATGGGCCTGAGCAACTCGGCCTGCACCATGGCTTCTGCATAAACCGGCTCGAACTGGATCGCACCGTCCTTCATGTAGGCCGCAATCTTCTCGTCCCAGACCATGCTGGCAGACCCGAGATAAGTGGTGAGCAGATGGTTGTGCAGGTCGAGCAAATCACGCAACTTTGAAGCGAACCGATCCGGGTACTTGAGGTCCTGCACGCGCAAGGCCCTGCGCGCAATCTTGTCTTCGTAAGCGGGGCCGATGCCGCGTCCGGTGGTGCCGATCTTGACGTTACCCGCCTTTTCCTTGGCCGCTTCCCGTGCGACATCGATCGCAGCGTGAAATGGCAGAATGAGCGGGCAAGCCTCGCTCACCCGCAAACGCGAGCGCACATCAACGCCCGCCTTCTCCAAACCAGCGATTTCTTCGAACAGCTTGCCCACCGACAACACCACGCCGTTGCCGATGTAGCACTTGACGCCTGGCCGCATGATGCCGCTCGGTATGAGGTGCAAGGCGGTCTTGACGCCATTGATCACCAACGTGTGTCCCGCGTTGTGGCCCCCCTGAAAGCGCACCACGCCGGTCGCTGTTTCAGTCAACCAATCGACCAGCTTGCCCTTGCCTTCGTCGCCCCATTGGGTTCCCACGACCACCACGTTGCGCCCTGGTACCACGGCGCTGCTGCTGTTTGTCATTCTCTGATTTCCGTTCAAATGTTCTTCACGGTCCACGCGCCGTCGTTGGCGACATCACTCACCAACTCCCGATCGCACCTAAACTCGTCAACCTGATGTTCATGCCCGGGCAATACACACACCACGGTATGCCCTTCAGAGCGCAACGCCGAAATGGCCTGGCGCAACTGGGCGTCCATGCTCCAGGGTGCGCGAATGGCGCCCACCAGAGGACAGGGAGCAACGGCCGAAACCAATTCCTTGAGATCGAGACTGAATCCCACCGCAGGACGGTTTCGGCCAAAAATGGCGCCTACTTCGTCGTATCGACCGCCACGCGCCACTTCGACAGGTTCTCCCTTGATGCCATGCGAAAACACAGCGAAGCGCATGCCGGTGTAGTACGCATAGCCTCTCAGGTCGGCCAGATCGATGGAAACGTCCATGTCTTGCGGCGCATGTGAAGCCAGCCACCGCAGGCAGTGGACGGCATCCTGGAGTTCTTTGGATGGCTGCAACACCCCGAGTGCTTCGTCCAGCACCGCCGTGGAGCCAAAGAGGCGAGGCAACGCGCAAAGGTCTTCCCGAACCCGTACCGGCAGATCGCGCGCCAGCGTTCGCAACTCTGCCACATCCTTGGCGGCCAGCGCGGAATGAATCAGCGTCACTTTGGCCGGCTCCATCTGGACGGGGTTCAACACGGCATCGATCACGCGCACGTCAGCCATGTCAAGTTGCAGTTTCTGCATACCCGCCGCGCTCAGACAGGCCTGCGCCAATTCAATGATCTCGAGGTCGGCCTCCATGCCGCCGTGGCCATAGATCTCGGCGCCGAACTGCAAGGGCTCCCTGCTGGCCAGAGGTCGGTCGATTCTCGTGTGCACCACCGGGCCACAGTAGCTCAGGCGGGCAATGCCTTGCCGATTGAGCAAATGCGCGTCAATACGAGCCACCTGCGGCGTGCTGTCTGCACGCAAGCCAAGCGTGCGACCAGAGAGTTGGTCCACCAGTTTGAAGGTCTGCAAATCCAGCGCTTCTCCGGTGCCAGTCAACAGCGATTCAAGATGTTCGAGCAGCGGTGGCATCACCAGCTCGTAGCCGTAACTGCGGGCGGTGTCGAGCAGACTCCTGCGAAGTTCCTCGATGTGCCGAGCCTCAGAGGGCAGGACATCGGCAATGTGATCCGGGAGGACCCAGGCGGACATGGACATTTTGACGGGATGGTAAAACGGTGATTTTACCGGCCACGTCCAGGCTGCCCCGATCGGGATTGCGGACGGCGCAGCAATCGATGAATCACCAGCTGCCGCAGGACTTCAGGCGACCCACAGCCAGAGCAGGCACCCGGAGGCCAGCGACAGCAATCCAAAAAATCGGATCTGGCCGTCGCGCATCTTCAGCATTTCGCTGAACATGCGTCGCCAACCCCCGGGGGAAAGAAAAGGCAGCAAGCCCTCAAAAATGAGAACAAGTGCGAGCGCTGCCCAAAACACGTCGGTCATGGGCAGCCAAACTCAGCGCGGGGCGACGTTGCTGTTGCGAAGCGCTTTGAAGAAGTCCGAAGACGGGTCGACCACCATGACATCCGACTTGGCAGAGAAGCTGGCCCTGTACGCATCGAGGCTGCGGTAGAACTGCGCAAAAGCCGGGTCTCGCCCGAAAGCCGCTGCAAAGGTCGCAGCAGCCTGCCCATCGCCTTCACCCTTGATTCGCTGGGCGTCACGGTAGGCTTCAGACACAATCACTTCGCGCTGCCTGTCGGCATCGGCACGGATCTTTTCGCCTTCGGCGAAACCGGTCGAACGCAGCTCGTTCGCCACACGCTTGCGCTCCGCTTCCATCCGGTCGTAAACCGCGCGCGTGATGCTCTCAGCGTAGTCGACCCGGGTGATGCGCACATCCACCACATCCATGCCCCAAGGCTGGT
>JAABRN010000244.1 GCA_011390855.1 Hydrogenophaga sp.
TTGGTCAGCCAGCCCAGGTAGTCTTCCATGGTGCTGACCTCGGCCAGGCTGTTCAGCGCACGCACCACAAAGAAAGCGTCGCGCAGCCAGCAATAGCGGTAGTCCCAGTTACGCTGTGTGCCAGGGGCTTCGGGAATGCTGGTGGTCATGGCCGCCACGATGGCGCCGGTGTCCTCGAAAACAGAGAGCTTGAGCGTGATGGCCGCACGGATCACCGCGTCCTGCCATTCCAGCGGCAGAGCCAGGCGACGGGTCCATTCGCGCCAGTAGGCCAGGGTTTCCTGTTCAAAGTGGCGGGCGGTGTCGCCCACGCCGCCCTCCAGTGTTTCGTCTGGCCCCAGCAAGAAGTTGTGTTCGCGCGTCAGCAGAAAGGGTTCGTGGCTGATCACATGCGAAACCGACGCATCGGTCTGCAGGCGCAGGGTCTGTTGGTCGCCCGCATACCGGATGTGGTTGCTGCCGGAGGTGATGGTCGGCGTTTGCGCGCCCCAGTGGAAGCGCGGCGTCAGGTGCACCCGTATGCGAGGCGCACCTTTGAGCGGGCGGACCCGCCGCACCAGCATGGTCGGCCGAAAAAAGCGGCCCCGGGAGGGGAAGCGCGGCGCAAAGTCGGTGATGAGCAGACCCTGACCATCGCTGTCCCACAGTTCGGTGTGGAGCACGGCGGTATTGGGGGCGTAGTACTGTCGCGACTCGACCAGGTTCTCGATCTCGATGGCGAATGATCCAGCGCCCTCGTCGCCACCCAGCAGTGAATGGAAAACCGGGTCGCCGTCAAAGCGGGGCAGGCAACTCCACACCACCCGACCTTGCGGATCGATCAACGCGCTGAAGGCGCAATTGCCAACCACCCCCAGCGAAAGCGAGGCGGGCGCAGGAGCAGCGAAGCCAAGGGGCTGGCTGACAGAGGGGTTGGGCATTGTGGTCAAGGCGTTGAGAGTTCGGGTGATGTTTGGGCCAACCAGGCGCGCAGCGCGAGCGGGTCGGCAATGCGGTGCAGCGCGCAGCTTTCGCCTTCGCCGACCTTGATGCCGGCCCCGCCCAGGCGCTGGACCACTTCAAAGCCGGCCTCGTCGGTCACGTCGTCTCCAGCGAACAAGGGAATCCGTCCTTCGAAGGGCGCCTCGGCCATGAAGGCCTGGATGGCATGTCCCTTGTTGACCCGGGCCGACTTCACTTCCACCACGGCCTTGCCGCGCAGCAGTTGCAGGCTGGGGTTGTGCTGCACGGCATGCACCATGGCGTTCACGCATTCGGCTTCCAGTTCGGGTGCAAGGCGGAAATGCAGCGCCATGGCGGTGTGCTTGTGTTCGACCAGCAGACCTGCATGCTGTGCCGCAAGTGCTTTGGCGGCTGCCAGCGCGGGCGCGAGGTCGGGCACCTGTTCCGGGTCCAGCGACACCATGCCCCATTCGGCACGTCGCACCGCGCCATGCTCGTAGGCAGCCGGCAATTGCAATGGGGCGATCAGGGGCTCGATGTCGGCTTGTGCGCGTCCGGTGATCAGGGCGACCGCGCCATCGAGCTGCACGTGCAGGCGCTCCAGCAGGCTCAGAAGCTCGCCAGGAATGACCACGGCATCGGGTCGGGGGGCCAGTTCCGCCAGGGTGCCGTCGAAATCAAGAAACAGTGCCGACCGGGCGGTCAGCAGGCCAGGTAGGGTACTCATTGGGTCTAACCCTAACAGACTTGGGAATGGGTTGCGCCGTTGTTTCACTTTCTTCCGACCGATCAGGTGCGGGAAGTGGCGTTTCAGCAGTGCCTTTCATCGGCATCAGCCGGGCCGCGGCTACTCGGTTTCCGCCAGGGAAGCAGCCAATGCCTCGACACGCGCCTGCTGAATGCGTTTGCCCACATCGGCGCCATTGACGCCTGCAGCCATGGCCTCGGCTGCCACGCTGGCCGTGTTGACCGCACACGCCACATCCAGTGCTTTTTGAAGCCGTTCGCGCTGCGGGTAAGGCGTGTCGTGCAGACCGAGCCGGCCGCGCGCGTCGCACTCGCAAGCGAGCAGCACCTCAGTGAATCTGGCGGGTTTGCGGAAGGCGTCGCAACGCTCCAGCAACCTGACCACTGCTGCAGCGTTGAGGTCCAGGCTGCGGTGGATGTTGCCGTGTTCGCGCGCGACCACGTCCGCCAGTTCGCGGCACTCCACGGGCACGCGCAGGCGCTCGCTCAAACCCTTGAGCAGGTGGGCACTGCGTTCTTCGTGGCCGATGTGTCTTGGCAGCACGTTGGCGGGGGTGGTGCCCTTGCCCAGGTCATGGCACAGACAGGCAAAGCGGGTGGGCAGATTGGCGTTCAGGTGTGCGCTCATGTCGAGCACCATCATCAGGTGCACGCCAGTGTCGATCTCGGGGTGGTAGTCGGCCCGCTGCGGTACGCCCCAGAGACGCTCCACCTCGGGCAGCAGGCGTTGCAAGGCACCGCATGTGCGCAGCACATCAAACATGCGGCTGGGCCTTTGTTCCATCAATCCGCGGGAGAGTTCTTGCCACACGCGCTCGGCCACCAGGTGGTCCACCTCGCCGTGGTCCACCATCTGGCGCATCAGCGTGACGGTTTCGGGTGCCACCGAGAAGTCGGGAAAGCGTGCCGCGAACCGCGCCAGCCGCAGGATGCGCACCGGGTCTTCGGCGAAGGCAGCCGTCACGTGGCGCAGCACGCCATCGCGCAGATCGCGTTGTCCACCAAAGGGATCGATGATCGTCGCGAGCTCAGGCCGGTTGGCGTCCACCTCTGCCACGGCCATGGCGTTGATGGTCAGGTCCCGGCGGGCGAGATCGTCTTCCAGCGTGATGCCAGGGGCGGCATGGAAGGCAAAACCGTGGTATCCCGGTGCGGTTTTTCGCTCGGTGCGGGCGAGTGCGTATTCCTCGCGCGTCTGGGGGTGCAGGAACACGGGGAAATCGCGGCCCACGGGCAGGAAGCCTTGTTCCACCATGGTTTCGGGTGTGGCGTCCACAACCACCCAGTCCCGGTCAATGTGTGAGGCGTCGGGTAGGGATGTGCTCTGCGCCATCAGTGCGTCGCGGACTGCGCCGCCTACCAGGTAGGTTTTCATTCTGGTTAGTGTAGGGGGCAGAGTCAGTGTTGCCGCACTGGCCTTTTCGCCTTTAGATTGATGTTTTTGCTTTCGTGGCGTGCCGGGAGTTGCGCCCGGCGGCGCACCTACTTTCTTTGTGTCGACAAAGAGGGTGTAGAAGAAATCTATCCAAACCGCGCCAACAGCATCCGGGACTGAGCCAGCCAAACCCAGGCGGCGGCATAGAAAGGCTTGCGGTCGTGGTGCATCACCAGCCTGCGGTTGCGTTCCAGCCACGCATGAGTGCGCTCCACCACCCAGCGCTTCTTGGCAATGACCACCGGCTGCTCGTCGTGCCACAAAGGCTGTTGGGCATCGTCCCAGCGGTGGCGGGCACTGTGGCGCACGATTTTCACCTGCAC
>JAABRN010000245.1 GCA_011390855.1 Hydrogenophaga sp.
TGGACGAGCTCAAGGCGCTGGTGCAGCGCTTCGAGCAGCAGGGGCTGATGCCCAAGTAAGGCGCGCCTGTGCAGCCCAGCACCGAGGTTCAGAAAGGTCGTGCCCGTCACGGCCTTTTTGCCCTGGGTGAGGCGGGTCAGGCCGAAGGTGCGCTGCCAACGGCCCGGCCAGAATCCTTGAAGCACCTGCGCCAGGCCTGGTCGTCGTTGATCGGCAGCACGCTGGCCTTCACCGTGAGTTTCATGGTGTGGCTGATGTTTGGTGTGATCGCCA
Source organism: Hydrogenophaga sp. (assembly GCA_011390855.1). Lineage (GTDB taxonomy): Bacteria > Pseudomonadota > Gammaproteobacteria > Burkholderiales > Burkholderiaceae_C > Hydrogenophaga. The sequence continues at coordinate 274 of JAABRN010000245.1, forward strand.
TTCCGATTGGTCAGGCGTTGCAGCTCAGTGCCACTGAAGTGGGCGTGATGATGGGCGTGCCCATTCTGGCGGGCTCCCTGGTGCGCCTGCCGCTGGGCCTGTGGGCTGACCGGGGAGAAGGCCGTCGCCTGACGCTGTGGCTGCTGGGGCTCACAGCCCCGGCGCTGTGGCTCCTCGCCCAGGCGAGTGCTTACTGGCAGATCCTGCTCGCGGGTGGCTTGATCGGTTTGTCCGGTGGCGTGTTCGCCACTGGCACGCCTTATGTGGCACGCTGGTTTGCGCCTGCGCGTCAGGGCATGGCCATGGGTCTGTTCGGCTCGGGCAATGCGGGTGCCGCACTCAACCAGATGATCGCCCCGGTGCTGCTGGTCGCCTTTGGCTGGGTGCGGGTGCCGCAGGTGTATGCGGTGATGGTGGTGCTGACGCTGCTGGTGTTCTGGCTGATGAGCGCGACAGAGCGCGCACCAGCGGGTCGCGTGCCGATGACCTGGCGCCAGCAGCTTCGGCTGCTGCGCCAGCCGCGCGTGCTGCGCTACTGCCAGTACTACAGCGTGGTGTTTGGCGGCTTCGTGGCGCTGGCGCTTTGGCTGGTGCAGCATTACGTGGGTGAGTACGGACTGAACATCCGCAACGCCGCGCTGCTGGCGGTTCTCTTCACCCTGCCCGGTGGCCTGATGCGCGGTCTGGGTGGCGCCCTGGCCGACCGCTTTGGCGCGCACAGCGTCACCTGGTGGGTGCTGTGGGCGAGTTGGGTTTGCCTGTTTGTGCTGTCTTACCCGCAGACTGATTTCACCATCCGCACCGAGACTGGCAGCCTGTCGCTGCACATCGGCCTGAGTGTGGAGGTGTTCACCGCGGTGGCCATGGTTCTCGGCGTGGTCTGGTCGCTGGGCCGCGCCAGCGTGTTCAAGTACATCAGCGAAGACTATCCCGACGACATTGGCGCGGTCACCGGGGTGGTGAGCATGGTGGGTGGCCTGAGCGGCTGTGCCCTGCCCGTCTTGTTCGGCATGCTGCTCGATGCCACCGAAATCCGCAGCAGCGCCTTCATGCTGCTGTATGGCTGGGTCTGGCTGTCGCTGATCTGGATGTACTGGGCCGAAATGCGTCGCACCGACGTGGTTCAGCGGCCCTGAGGTCCCCGGTAGTTCTTTCGAACGATGGCACCCGGCGCGGCCTATCCCTCTTTCAGATGCCTGCGGGCGTTCCTCTGAGGGATGTTGCCAAAACTCAGCTGATCGCACAGTGCAAGGTGTGCCTTCGCCCTCGACATCCAGGGGTGGGCAACACACCTCGTATCACCTGGAGAGCCTCACATGAGCACCAAGAAACTGCAAGGCGCCGGCGCCCCGACGACCTCACAGCAGACCCATTCGAGCGCAGACATCGTGGACTGGCGTCCCGAAGACGAGCGCTTCTGGCAGAGCACCGGCAAGGGTATCGCCAACCGCAACCTCTGGATTTCCATCCCCAACCTGCTGATGGCGTTCGCGGTCTGGCTGATGTGGGGAATGATCACGGTGCAGATGCTCAACCTGGGCTTCCCGTTCAAGCCGGCTGAGCTGTTCACGCTGACCGCCATTGCCGGCCTGATGGGCGCAACCTTCCGCATCCCGGCCTCGTTCTTCATCCGCCTGGCGGGTGGCCGCAACACGGTATTCCTCACCAGCGCGCTGCTCATCATCCCCGCGGTGTGGACCGGTATTGCGTTACAGGACACGAGCACACCGCTGTGGGTGTTCCAGGCCTGTGCCTTCCTCTCCGGCATTGGCGGCGGCAACTTCTCGGCCTCCATGAGCAACATCAACACCTTCTTTCCGAAAAAGCAGCAAGGCCTGGCCCTGGGTCTGAATGCCGGTCTGGGCAACTTCGGCGTCACTACCATGCAGGTGGTGATCCCGCTGGTGATGACCGTGGGTCTTTTCGGTGCCTTCGGTGGAGAGGCGATGACGCTGACTAAGGACTCGGGCTGGCTGTTGGGCAAGATCGTCGCCGGCACCCCGACCTACATTCAGAATGCCGGCTTCATCTGGGCTGCGGTGCTGATTCCGCTGGTCGTGCTGGCCTGGTTCGGCATGAACAACCTCATGACCATCTCGCCGACCTACGGCGGCACACTGGCGGCATTCGGCAAGATCCTGTATCTGTGGGCGATTGCCGGCGGTGTCGGCCTGCTCGGCTTGTATCTCTACCTGCCGGCCCCCGTGGGTTTGGGTCTGCTCAACATGTGGGTTGCGCTGCCGCTGATCATTGTGCTGTGTGTGCTGCTGATGAAGCTCGCCGCCTTTGGCGAGATGAAGACCAATATCGCTGCGCAGTTCGCGATCTTCAAGAACAAGCACACGTGGTCTATGACCGCGCTGTACATCGTCACCTTCGGATCGTTCATTGGCTTTTCGATGGCGCTGCCGCTGTCGATCACCGTCATCTTCGGCTTCCAGCACGTGATCGATCCGGCCACTGGCCTGATGGGTCACACCCTGAAGAACCCGAACGCACCATCGGCCCTGACCTACGCCTGGATCGGCCCCTTCGTTGGCGCCCTGATCCGCCCCGTGGGCGGCTGGATTTCCGACAAGGTCGGTGGCTCCATCGTCACGCAGTGGATTTCCGCGGTGATGGTGGTGGCCTCTGCTGCAGTCGGCTACGTGATGTTGCTGGCCTATGGCTCGGCCACGCCGGAGCAGTACTTCATGCCCTTCATGCTGCTCTTCATCTTACTGTTCGCCGCCAGCGGCATTGGCAACGGCTCGACCTTCCGCACCGTCGGCATCATCTTCGACCGTCTGCAAGCCGGCCCCGTGTTGGGCTGGACCGCTGCGGTGGCCGCCTACGGCGCCTTCATCGCCCCGGTGGTGATTGGCCAGCAGATCAAGGCGGGCACGCCGCAGTACGCCATGTACGGCTTTGCCATCTTCTACGCCTTGTGCCTGGTCATCAACTGGTGGTTCTACCTGCGGGCTGACGCCGAGATCAAGAACCCCTGACCGCCGACGCCTGCGAACCCCTATCTCTGGAGCCCACTCATGAGCCACTTTCTTGACCGCCTCACTCACTTCAGCCTCCCAAAAGAGGCCTTCTCGGGCAACCATGGCCTGACGACCAACGAAGATCGCACCTGGGAAGACGCCTACCGCAACCGCTGGGCCCA
>JAABRN010000246.1 GCA_011390855.1 Hydrogenophaga sp.
AACGAGCCCGTGATCCGTATGTTGAAACGCCTGTTATCGATCATCTTGCTGCTGGGCGTGCTGGGCTATGTGGCGGTCATCTGGTGGTTGCAGCGGCCTTTGGACATGGTCGCCACCGTGACGGATGGAGCCCCCCTGGAAGTCACAATCGCACCAGGTTCATCTGCCCGCAATGTGGCGGAAAGCCTGTCTGCGGCGGGTGTCACGCTTCCACCTGTCATGCTGTACGCCTGGTTTCGCGCCTCGGGCCAGTCGCGCAGCATCAAGGCCGGCAGCTATGAATTTTCGCCTGACACCACGCCAAGAACCCTGCTGGACAAACTGGTGCGCGGTGAACAGGCACTGCGCAGCGTGACACTGGTCGAAGGCTGGAACATCCGGCAGGTGCTTCAGGCGGTGCGTTCCTCACCTGATCTCACGCCAGACCTGGAAGGCCTGTCGCACGGGGAAATCATGGCCTTGATCGGGTACCCGGGCGTGCATCCTGAAGGTAGGTTCTTCCCTGATACCTACCGCGTGGTGAAGCGTGCCCCTGCATCAAGCGTGCTGCGCTCGGCGGCCCAGGCCATGGAAAAGAGACTCGCCGACGTGTGGGCCCAGCGCCTTCCCAGCACGCCATTGCGTTCACCAGAAGAAGCCCTGATTCTTGCCAGCATCATCGAAAAAGAAACCGGGCTGGAAAGCGACCGGGGCCGCGTAGGCGGCGTCTTCACCAATCGCCTGCGCATCGGCATGCGCCTGCAGACAGACCCCACCGTCATCTACGGTCTGGGCGAATCGTTCGAGGGCAATCTGCGCCGAGTGCATCTGCAGACCGACACCCCATACAACACCTACACCCGCGCCGGCCTGCCTCCCACACCCATCGCCATTCCCGGGCGAGCCTCGCTCATGGCGGCTGTGCGCCCTGAAACCACCACCGCGATGTACTTTGTGGCCCGGGGTGATGGCTCCAGCCAGTTCAGTGCCACGCTGGAAGAACACAACGCCGCCGTGCGCCGTTACATCCTGCGGCGCTGACCGCCCAACGATCTCCAATCCCGATGTCAACCACCGGACTTTTTGTCAGTTTTGAAGGCATCGACGGTGCCGGCAAATCCACACATATCGCCGATCTCGCCGCGGCTTTCCAGTCACTGGGGCGCAAGGTCACGCTCACCCGCGAACCCGGCGGTACGCCTCTGGCTGAGAAGCTGCGTGCGCTCGTGCTCAACGACGCCATGGACCCCTTGTGTGAGGCGCTGCTGATGTTCGCTGCCCGGCGCGACCATCTGGCCCAGGTGATCGAGCCAGCGCTGGCCCGTGGTGATGTGGTCTTGTGCGACCGTTTCACCGACGCCACCTTCGCATACCAGGGGTACGGACGCGGTTTTGATCTGGCCGTGCTGGGCCAGCTGGAGCAATGGGTTCAGCGCCTGCCTGATGAGCCCGGGCGCTTGCGTCAACCCGATCTCACGGTCTGGTTTGACCTGGCTGCAGAGGTCGCCGCCGAACGCCTGGCCTCTGCCCGTGTGCCAGACCGCTTTGAGTCACAACCCGTGGCCTTCTTCAGCCAGGTGGCGCAAGGGTATGCACAGCGCATGCAGGCCGACCCGGCGCGTTTCGCTCGTGTACAGGCCGACCAGACCAAAGCGGCTGTCTGGCGCGATGTGCGCCAGGTGTTCACCAACAAGGGCTGGCTACCGCCCGAGGCCGCATGAGCAAGGCGGCTGCAGGTGCCGAGGCCCAGAGCCTTGCGCCCTGGCTGCAGCGGCAACTTGAAGCGTTGCTTTCGCAACGCGGTCATGCGCTGCTGCTCGCCGGTCCTTCTGGCCTCGGTCAGTACGACCTGGCGCTGGCGCTGGCGCGCAGCTGGCTTTGCGAGCAGCCCAGTCCACAAGGCGCCTGTGGCCAATGCAGCAGTTGTCATGCGATCGACGTGCGAACCCATGCCGATCTGCGCGTGCTGATGCCCGAAACCCTCAGCCTGGAGCTGGGGTGGCCGCTGGACGAAAGCGCGCAGAAAGAAATCGATGACAAAAAGCGCAAGCCCAGCAAGCTGATCCGCGTGGATGCCGCTCGTGACGCGGTCACCTTCACACAGCTCACGCGGTCGCGCGGGGCGGCACAGGTGATCCTGATTTTCCCGGCCGAACGCATGAACAACGAGTCGGCCAACACGCTGCTCAAAACGCTTGAAGAACCGCTGGGCGAGGTGCGCTTCGTGTTGGCAACGGAGGCCGCTCACCAGCTGTTGCCGACCATCCGCAGCCGCTGCCAGACCCATGTCATGTCCTGGCCAACTGACGTTGAAGCGCAGCAATGGCTTCAGGAGGCAGCCGCCATCCTCACCGGCAAGGCTGTGGCCCCAGATCTTGCCAAAGCGTGGTTGCAGGCAGCAGGCGGGCGACCCGCTGATGCATTGCGCTGGGCAGGGGTGGGTCTGCACGCACAAGCCTGGTCCCAGTTGCCCCAGTCACTGGCACGGGGTGACTGGTCCGCCATGGCCGAATGGCCACCTGCCCGGCAGCTTGATGTGCTCCAGAAGCTTTGCCACGACCTGATGGCGCACCGGGCGGGCGCGCGCACCCGCTTTTTTTCTCCCGAACATTTGCCCGCTGCACCCCGGTGGTACATCTTGTCCACCTGGTCACGTGAACTCTTCACCGCCGCTCGCTCAGTGGAACACCCTTACAACGCCGGACTCATGCAACAGGCCTGGGCTGCACGGACCCGGCAGGTTCTGTCTGCGGTCAAGGAGCCGACAGCAGGCTGAGTCGATGGGTGGAATTCGCTCACAAGTGCGCCGAAGATCACACCAAGGGTCAGAAATGCGCCGCTCCAAGGCCGCAGTTGCTAGTCAATCGGTTGAGGTTTGCCGCTAAACTCGGAATTCATGAGCACCACGTCGCCACCGTCAGCCGCCGCTCGCCCCAGCGTGATCCAGCTCTCCATCAAGGAGAAGGCAGCGCTGTACGCCGCCTACATCCCCTTGTTTGCCGACGGCGGCATTTTCATCCCCTCGTCCAGGGAATACCGGTTGGGTGACGACGTCTACGTGTTGCTCAGCCTGCCCGATGACCCGCAACGCTACCCGGTGGCCGGCAAGGTCGCATGGGTCACCCCCGCCAAGGCGCAGGCAGGGCGAACCCAGGGCGTGGGCATCCGCTTCCCGGCCGATGAAAAATCGCGTCTGCTCAAGCTCAAGATCGAAGAGATTCTGGGTGCCAGCCTGGGCTCCGAGCGCCCCACGCAAACCATCTGATTCCGAGCCGATCGGCTCCAGGCCTGCGGTCAGATCGTGGACGCAGGTTTTCGCAACTCCCGTCTGGGTCGCGCATGTTCACTGATTCCCATTGCCATTTGAGCTTCCCCGAGCTGCACCAACAGCTGCCAACCATCCTTGCTGCCATGGCGCAAGCA
>JAABRN010000247.1 GCA_011390855.1 Hydrogenophaga sp.
CAAGGGTCCGAGCTGCAGCCCGAGGTTCCAGCCATGCCAGCCAGCGAGGTCGGTGATGTCCATGTGGAGTTTGGGGTGCGCCACCCATCCCAGGCTTCTGGACTGTTTTTCCAGCGTGAAGGCGGCCCGCAGAGGCAGCAACAGCTTGAGCTCGCGTTTGCGATCGTCCGCTCGCCACAGACTCAGGTTCAACTGCGGTCCTATTTCGAAGTTGGCTTTCAGGTCCGGCATGCCGGCGCGCGCGCGGATGTTGTCGCTGGAAGCCGGTGGCGAGAGCGAGGCCGAGAAGGTCAGTTCCGCACGATCTGTGTCAAACAATTGCGCGCGCACGCCGTCGCGATCGGCTTTCAGGAACTCGCCACGATAAACGAAGTAGGGCGAGGGCAGGAGATAACTCTGGCGCTGGTCAGATCCGCGATAGGCGGGGAAGCTGACTATGGATACACCAATGCCGGCTTCCCACAGTGGTTTTTCTTCGGCCGCGTGAGCGTTTTGGCTGGCACTGCAGAGCAGCAAGGCGCAGGCGGCGACTTGCCGTATAAAAAGTTGGGCCTGGCGGCTTTGTGAGGAGGTCATGCGTTGTACAGGGCGGGATCGTCCACCTTGCGGATGTTGAAGCGGCGACGCTGCCAGGCCATGAACGCGCGTTTGGGCTGCAAGATGTTGGCGGTGTAGTAAATCGCTTTGAATACGAGGATCGAACGCCAGATTGGCGTCTTGCCGAACACGTCGCCTGCGAGCACCGACAGGATTGCTTCCTTGACCCGCAGCACATTCCGCGGACCCATCAGGAAGTCGCGCATGATGGGGTTGGTGACACGGTAAATGAACCAGGAAAACTCCCGGGGGCCGTGGCGCATGACGCGGTCGAAACGCTTGAGCGCTGCAGCGGCCCGCTTGGGTTCACGCAGGCAGGTGTCGACGGTGTCGGCACCCACTACAGCGCTGTTCATGGCAAGCCAGACTCCAGACGAAAAAACCGGGTCGATGAAGGCGTAGGCATCACCGAGCATCAGGTAGTTCGCGCCGTGGTTGCTTTCTGATACGTAGGAAAAGTTCCCAGTGGCCTCCGTGGGGCTGACCTGGTGGGCGTCTTTGAGGCGCTCGACGAGTGGCGCACAGGTGGCGATGTTGTCCATCATGAACTGCTGCAGGGTGCGCTGCCCGCGGGTTTTCATATGGTATGGCCAAGTCACCATGCCTATGCTGGTGGTGCCGTTGGTTAGGGGAATAAACCAGAACCAGCCGTGCGCAAACCAGAAGATACTGATGTTGCCCTCGTCAGCGCCTTCGTGGCGCTTTGCGCCTTCAAAGTGTGCGTAGACGGCCGAACTGTTGTGACGCGGGTTGCGCTGCTTGATCTTGAAGCGATTGGCAAGAAAGGTGTCTCGCCCCGAGGCGTCGATCACAAAGCGTGCGCGCCATTGCAGCTCATGACCGTCGTCACAGCGCGCGGTGATGTCGGCACCGCCTTCGGCTAGAAAATTTACTTGTGTGACCTTGACACCTTCGTGAGTCTGTGCGCCCTGGGCTGCGGCGTGGCGGAACAGGATGTCGTCAAAGTCCGCACGGCGGACCTGGTACGCACTGGGCATGGACTTGTCCCAGGCTTCAGCGAAATGAACCGTTTGAGATCGACCGTGTTCGGGCGACACGAACTCGGCGCCAGGCTTGTGCATGCCGATCGCTTTTATCTGGTCAGAAATCCCCATTTTTTCGAACAGAGGCATGTTGGCTGGCAGGAGCGACTCTCCGATGTGGAAGCGCGGGTGGTGGGCTTTCTCAAGCAACACCACCTGGTGCCCTTTCTCTGCCAACAAGCTGGACACGGTTGATCCGGCTGGGCCACCGCCAATGACTAGGATGTCGCAGGTTTGGCCTGTTTCCACCTGGGCCTGTAAATTCATGGGATGGATCTCTGAAATGTCGATTGGCGGATGGTCTGGAGAGATTGCAGCAAGTGAGTAATGATAGTCTGTGCTGTCGGGGCGCAAGCTATCGAAGGGCCAACTTTGCGCAGCCGTTTCCCAGAAAAATGGTTGCTGTGCAGGGCTCTAGAAGATCGTTTCGGGCAGCATGCCGGAGGGGGGCGAAGACGATGGCGCACCAGCGTTTGTTGGCAGCAAAGCGGTCAATTCGTCGGCCTTGATACCCGGGTGGTCGGCCAAGGCCCGCTGAAAGATTTCGCCCGCTAGGTGTTGCAGTCGTCGGTGTGATTGGCGGATGCGAACCAAGAAGCCTTCAGTGTCCAGATCGTCGTTCAGGCTACGGTTGAGATCGGCAAACCAGGGCATGGCCGCTTGGTCCAGCATTACTGCCGGGTTGCGTTTCTGGCTTACCTGCGACCATTGACGCAGGAGGTTTTGCACGGCCAAGTTGAGTTGCTGACAATCGGCTAGCTCGGTGCGCAGGGCAACGAGGGACGAGAGGTCGGTCAGTCGCTGGTGGAAGAAAATCTGGGCTAGTACGCCCCAATAATACGTGTAGTCCCAGATGACCTTGACAGGTAGCACCTCTGGGTCCCCAAACATCGTGTATTGGTCTTGGTACAGCGCCATCGTGCTGTCGTAGAACGAATGGAACAACTGGTCGAAGATTTGCGCACGCGCCCCTAAACGCTCGCCACGTTGGTCCATGGCGATCAGCTCGGTGATGTAGGTGTTGCTGATGGCGATGAAATCGCTGCCTGGCGAGTAAAACGGGTCCAAGAACAATCCGGCCTCTCCGGTGAGCGCCCAGCGATCGGCCGAAAACACCTGTTTGCAGCCATAGGAGAAGCGCTTGAAGAAGGCGAAGTCCTGTAGCAGATCCCGTTTGAGGTTCAGTTCATCGAAGAGCAAGGGTTGGTACTGCTCCAGCCAGGTCATGGCTTTGTCGAACGTGTCCATGGTGGTGAATGGGTGGATCGTCGGATCGGCCACGATGCCGACCGAGTGCGAGCCGGATGACAGCGGAATGAGCCATACCCAGTAGCCCGTACCCACCAAGTGATTGGTGGATAGCCAGCGTGCCTGCGGGTCGCAGCGCTCGCGCCAAGCGGTGTTGTTGCTCCACTGGTCGATGGCAATACGATCCTTGATGCGGAACCACACAGCATGGGCAGGGTGATCGTTGAGCTCGGCCAGGTTCAGCTTGCGCTTGAGCAGACCAGCACGCCCGCAAGCGTCGATTACCCAGCGCGCGTTGACGGTGTGGACAGAGCCCAAGTGTTCAAATACCACTTGGTGTGTTGTATGTGAACACGGCCCCCCTTGGTTCAGTTCGACCTGCCGCACCATGGCGGTTTCTACAAAACGGATACCCCTTTCCTGGGCTTCGATGGCCAGGAAATTCTCGAAAATACCGCGATCGATCTGGTAGCTGGGCACCGACAGGTGGCGGCTGGCGCCGATTTCGGT
>JAABRN010000248.1 GCA_011390855.1 Hydrogenophaga sp.
ACGCTCGATCGATTCGCGGTCATCGGTGTCGATGATGCCTTGCGCGGCCAGCATCTCTGCATGGGCGAGGCTACCGGTGATGTCGGCCAGCCACAACCGCTTGTCAAAAAAGACGCTGGCGGTGTATCGCTTGACCAATTCGCTCATCGGCTCCGAGAATAGGGCAGACCAGGCTTCGGATTTCTTGTCGAGTTGATTGGTGGACATGGTGTTGCCAGCGGCTGGATGGAGAAAAATGAACGGCGGATTTCGCCTGAGGCATGGGCGGCAGCGGGAAGTTGAGCATCGCTGCGGCAGACAATACGACTGCAAGGCACCGGCCGCCCTTTGACTGCCCTCGACCTCTGATGCACCCATGAAAGATTCCCGAATTTTATCGACCTTCCAGGATCTCTCCCACGGTGGCGGCACCCTGCCGTTGTCGCAGATGCCCGAAGTCGCGCGCCAGCGCGAAATGGTGTTCGACACCTGCAAGGTTGGCGTGGTGATGCGCGCGGTGCTGTTTGTGCAGGCTGTGGTGGTGGTCGCCGCCCTGTTCAAGGCGCAGACATGGATGGCCTGGTTCACCGAAGTGGCTGTGCTCACCAGCGCGGCGCTGCCCGCTGTGCTGGTGTGGTTGCTCGCCGCATGTGCCCTCAAGCGTCCTTTGAGCGTGCTGCCCATGCCTGCGCAGTGGACGGTGGGCGTGCTCGCCGGTGCGCTGGCCGGTTTGTACGGGTGCGGTCAGCTGGCCTGGATGGGTCTGTTGGACCACGCGCCCTGGCTGGCCAGCGCTGCATCGGGTGCGCTGGTGGCATCTGTGCTGGTGGCGGCACTGGTGTGGCGGGCCAAAGCCCGCGCGCCTGCTGGCACCACCGCCCAGCTGGCGGAGTTGCAGGCGCGCATCCGGCCACATTTTCTGTTCAACACGCTCAACAGCGCCATTGCACTGGTGCGTGAAGAGCCCGCCAAGGCCGAAAGCCTGCTGGAAGACCTGAGTGAACTCTTCCGCCATGCCCTGGCAGACACCAAGGAAGCCGTGCCTCTTTGGCAGGAACTGGAACTGGCCGAGCACTATCTGGCCATCGAGCAGGTGCGGTTCGGTGAACGGCTGAAGGTGGAATGGAGCATCGACGAGACCGCTTCCAAGGCCAAGCTGCCCTCGCTGATCCTGCAGCCGCTGGTGGAAAACGCCGTCAAGCATGGCGTGGAGCCCAGCCCCGAAGGTGCGGTGGTGCGCATCAGCACCAAGCGGCGCGATGGGGTGGTGATCATCAAGGTGACCAACACGGTACCAGCCGGCAGCGGCAAGCGGGGTCACGGCCTGGCGCTGGACAATGTGCGGCAGCGCCTGACACTGCTGCACGACGTGCAAGGCCGGTTTCAGAGTGCCCTGGTCAAGGGCGTGTTTCAAGTCCGCCTTGAAATACCGGTATAAGCGGGGCTGGCAACGGAGCACGACATGACACTGAAGGTATTGATCGTTGACGATGAAGCGCTGGCGAGGTCGCGGCTGCGCACCTTGCTGGCCGAATGCACCGATCCGCGCGCCGACGTGGTGGGCGAGGCCGGCAACGCCGTGCAGGCCATGGAACACATCCAGCGGGGCCAGTGCGACCTGGTGCTGCTGGACGTGCACATGCCCGGTGTGGACGGCATGGCACTGGCCGGTGCCCTGCGCCAGATGGAAGCCCCGCCCGCGGTGGTGTTCGTCACAGCCTATGCCGAGCACGCCGTGCACGCCTTTGAACTGGAGGCGGTGGACTACCTCACCAAGCCGGTGCGCCGTGAGCGCCTGCAACAGGCCCTGCAAAAAGTGCTGCGCCAGATCAGCGCGGCCGAACAGAACATCCACGACGGCGGTGGCATGGGCGAGAGCCTGATCATCCAGGAGCGTGGCCGCAGCGAACGTGTTGCCTTGACCGACGTGATCTACCTCAAGGCCGAACTCAAGTACATCACGGTACGCACCGCAGACAAGGAGCACATCTACGACGGTGCGCTGAGCGACCTGGAGCAGCGTTATGCGCACCTGTTCGTGCGGGTGCACCGCAATGCGCTGGTGGCGCGCCGCGCGGTGCGTGCGGTCGAAAAGCACAACGATCCGGTCGATGGCGAGGGCTGGACTGTGCGACTCGACGGTGTGGAAGAACGCCTGGCCGTGTCGCGCCGGCAGCTGGCCGCCGTGCGTGAAGCCCTGATGGGCTGAAGGCATTCGCCCGAGGCGCCATGAGAACCGTTGCCTGAACCTCATGCATCGGACGGACCGAATTGCTGATCTTTCGCCAGCGCTCGATGTTTTCGGGCTTTCACTACCAGGTGGTGAACGACAGCGAAACTGTTCTCGCCGATCTCACGTGGCCCAACTACGCGCAAGCCCGCAACGCGCGCCTGAAATGGCACAAGCCGGGTTCGCCCGACGGCGATCTGAAGATCCAAATGCCGCAAGGGGTCTACCGCATCGGGTTTGAGTTCCTCACCCGCACCTACGCGCAAGACGTGCGGTTTCTGCTCCAGCAGGGCGAGGATGTTCAGGCAATGGCTGAAGTGCTGTTTCCCAAAGAGGGCATCAGGCGCCACGAGGTATTTCTGCGCCAGCCCCTGGCAGGCAGATTGATACGCGCCAACGAGTGGACGCGCGTTCGGTACCTGCTGGAAGTGGATGGTCAGGTGATTGGCAGCATCGAAGAGCCACACTGGTTCAGCATGAAGCGCCAGTTGCGCATCGACCTGCCCAACGACATGCCAGTGCCCCTACAGACCTTTCTGGCGTTCCTGGTCGTCAATTCAGCGTTTCGTTGAAACCCACCGGAGCATCCAGGCAGCTCCGGCGCGCGTGACCCATTCCAGAAACACCGCGGAACTGGCTTTGCCAGGCCGCAGGTGTTGCCCCCCAAGGGGGGTGACGCCGTCAGGCGGCGCGGGGGGTCAAATCTCCGCAGCTTCCACCAGGAAGCGCGTGACCCATTCCAGAAACACTGCGGAACTGGCTTTGCCAGGCCGCAGGTGTTGCCCCCCCAAGGGGGGTGACGCCGTCAGGCGGCGCGGGGGGAGTCAAATCTCCGCAGCTTCCACCAGGAATCGGACGCGTCTCTGGCCTTGCCATTCGTCTGCATCGAGCCGGAAGGCCAGCTTTACCCGTGCAGGCAACGGTTCGGTATGACCGAACCAGATGCCGTCAACCGGCTCACCCTGGTGCTTGAGTTTGAGCGCGAGATGCTTTTCGCCCACCAGGCGCTGCGAGACGACCTGCACCTCTTCGCAGAACACCGGCGGCGCAAAACCCTGACCCCACACCTCCTTGTGCAACGTGTCGACCAGGTCTGCCCGGCGGTACTGGGTGTCCAGCGGCCCGTCGGCTTCCAGGCGGCGCTGCAGGGTGGCCGCATCGAGCCATTCGTGAGCCAC
>JAABRN010000249.1 GCA_011390855.1 Hydrogenophaga sp.
GGCCGAGTGCCATAGATGGGTTCGCGGTGCTGCGGAACGGCATCAGGGAAGTTCCAGACCACGGCACGCGCCTTCGCGTTGCCAAAGGGATGACAACCGTGTGCCATGGTCACTCGCTGGATGCCACCGGACGGATCGGTTTTCCAGTTCTTGCCTTCAGCTGCCGTTCTTTCGGCTTCTGTCAGGTCGTTCCACCAGCCAAGCTTCTTGAGCAGCACATGATCAAACTCGGGATAACCGGTGGTGATCTCAGCGCCCACCGAATGCGAGCCGTCTTCGGCCAGCAAGCTCACCCCTTCACGCTCCACGCCGAAGTTGGCGCGGAAGTTGCCACCGCCTTCCATGACGTGTTTGGAAGGGTCGTACAGGTTCGGGGATCCAGGATGCTTGATCGCAGCCGTACCGTAGCAGGGCCATGGCAACCCGAAGTAGTCGCCGGTCATGTCGTAGCCGGTTTCCTTGTCAACCACGGTGCCCTTGCACTTGAGCGACTTGACATCAAAAGCGCCCATGTTGCGCATGTGGGCCTTCAGGCGCTCGGGGCTCTGGCCGGTGTAGCCAATCGTCCAGACGGATGCGTTGATTTCACGCAGGATGTCTTCTACCGAGGGCTCATCCATGCCCTTGACCTTCTCCATCTTGAAGTTCTTGGACAGCTCGTTGGCAAAGCCGAGCTTCTCAGCGAACTGATGCATGATCATGTGATCGCTGCGGCTCTCCCACAGCGGCTCGATCACCTGCTCTCGCCACTGAATGGACCGGTTGGAGGCAGTACAGGAACCACGGGTCTCAAACTGTGTGGCTGCCGGCAGCAGGTACACCGCGCGGTTGGGGTTCTGGTCTTCAGGCTTGCCTGGCATGGCAGCCATCGAAGCCGTGGCTGATGGGTAGGGATCCACCACGACCAGCAGATCGAGCTTGTCCATCGCCCGCTTCATCTCCAGGCCACGGGTCTGGGAGTTGGGTGCGTGACCCCAGAAGAACACGCCGCGCAGGTTAGGCCCCTGGTCGATGAGTTCATTGTTTTCCAGCACACCGTCGATCCAGCGCGAGACGGTGATGCCAGGCTTTTCCATCATGCCTTCGGCGTACTGGGCCTTGATCCAGTCGTAGTCGACACCCCAGGTGGCGGCGAAGTGCTTCCATGAACCAGCGGCCAGGCCGTAGTAGCCCGGCAGTGAGTCGGGGTTCGGACCCACGTCGGTTGCTCCCTGCACGTTGTCGTGGCCACGGAAGATATTGGTGCCGCCGCCGCTCTTGCCCACGTTGCCCAGGGCCAGCTGAAGAATGCACGATGCACGCACCATGGCGTTGCCGATGGTGTGCTGGGTCTGGCCCATGCACCACACAATGGTGGCTGGCTTGGCCTCGGCCAACATCTTGGCGATCTTGAACATCTGTTCTTCGCCCACGCCGCAGGCCTCTTCAACGGCCGCTGGCGTCCACTTGGCCATCACGTCGGCCTTCACGGTTTCCATGCCATAGACACGGTCGTTGATGTACTGCTTGTCTTCCCAGCCGTTCTTGAAGATGTGGTGCAGCAGACCGAACAGGAATGGGATGTCGGTGCCGGAACGGATGCGCACGAATTCGTCGGCCTTGGCGGCGGTGCGCGTGAAGCGCGGGTCCACCACGATCATCTTGCAGCCGTTTTCCTTGGCGTGCAGCATGTGCAAAAGCGACACAGGATGTGCCTCGGCGGCGTTGGAACCGATGTACAACGCGCACTTGCTGTTCTGCATGTCGTTGTACGAATTGGTCATGGCACCATAACCCCAGGTGTTCGCCACGCCGGCCACCGTGGTGGAGTGGCAGATGCGGGCCTGGTGGTCGCAGTTGTTGGTGCCCCAGAAGCTCACGAACTTGCGCAGAAGATAGGCCTGCTCGTTGTTGTGCTTTGAAGAGCCGACGAAGTAGACCGAGTCGGGACCGCTGGCCTCTTTCAACTCCTTCATCTTGGCGGTGATTTCGTTGAGCGCCACATCCCAGCTGATACGCTGGTACTTGCCGTTCACCAGCTTCATCGGGTAACGCAGGCGGTATTCACCGTGCCCGTGCTCCCGCAAGGCCGCGCCTTTGGCGCAGTGGGCGCCCAGGTTGATAGGCGAATCGAAGACCGGCTCCTGGCGTACCCAGACACCATTCTCGACAATGGCATCGGTGGCGCAGCCGACGGAGCAGTGGGTGCAGATGGTGCGACGGACTTCGATCTTTCCGGTTCCGTCAATCGACTTGCCTTCGGCCGCCTGGGCTTTTTTGACCAGGGTGAGCTGGGTGGCAGCCAGACCGACCCCCACACCCAGACCGGAGCGGCGCAGGAAGGCGCGGCGGTCCATGGTCGGCAGGGCGGAAGAAAGACCACGCTGCAGGTTGTGCACGAAGCTGGAGTGCGAGCGCGAGCCGTGCCCGGCTGTGGAAGAGGATTTTTTGGTCAACAACATTGTTTTGCCTCCGTAGGGTCTGCCTTGGCGGGAGCGGGCGCTCCGGCGCGGTCGGTGGACTGGTGGAATCGTGGGGAAAGGCGGGAAATCAAAAAAACGAAAGAGCCGAGATCGATAGTCCGCTCAGATGCGGGTGGTCTGGTAGTAGTGCTTCACATGCTCGCTCAGGCTGTAGCCACCACCGCGCGTCGGCGCAGGTCGCGTGGCAGCTGCACTGGGCGCTTCGGCCTGGAGGCGAGGCAACACCGTGGCAACGGCCGCTACCGCTCCCACCGTGCCGGCACCCGCAAACAGGGTGCGGCGATTCAGTCGGGAAGGACCATCAGCAGCGGATAGACGGGGGGACTTGCTCATGCGGATCTCCTGGTTGAAATGGGTGCTCGCACACACGTGCGGTTTTTTTGCATACGTGGAATCTAACCGTGCAACAAAATGCGTGCAAGCGCGCTTGCCCTGAGTGAGCACGCGCTGTTGTTTCGCCCACCAGTGCAGCTTCATGCCGCACCGCAACATATCCAAGCGCTCCGGATTTGATAGCCAGAAGCGTGCCAGGCTGCAACACCTGACGGAACGCCCTGCGCCGGAGTTTCGGCAAGCCCCGGTTCCACTCTGTGCACCCACGACGGTAGGTTCCAGGGCGTTGCGCATGTCTCGGGTAAACCCTTAATTCTTTTGGGT
>JAABRN010000250.1 GCA_011390855.1 Hydrogenophaga sp.
AGCCTTCTGCTGCTTCGGATTTACCTCAATACCCCACTAAATTCGTAGGCTACATCCGTAGAATGCCTTCGGGTGGAACGCACTCAACTTACCTCTGCCCCTGATAAAAATTTTGAAGGCTGGCCCGACTGGTCGATCCTGGTCGTCGATGACGAACAGGGCATGCTCAACTTTCTGGTCAAGACCCTGGCCCCTCGCTGCCACTTCGTGATGAGCGCCAGCAGCGCTGAGGACGGCGCCGACTGGCTGCGCG
>JAABRN010000251.1 GCA_011390855.1 Hydrogenophaga sp.
GTCTTGCAGGGAATGTCGCGCTTTGAGCCGGCCATGCATTCGTCGCTGGCCAGGAATTTTTCGATCTCTGCACCCGAATCCCAGACCAGTTCACCCTTCTGGTTCCAGATGGCGAACGACCTCGCACCGTAGGCGTAGAGCTGGTCGTACATGAGGCGATTGCCCGCAGGGTCCTGCAGGCCGCTGGCGTTGAACAGGATGGGGTTGCCCATGGTGTCGCGGCGGTAGCCCTCGGTCCAGGTGATGTTCAGCCGACCCAGGTTGTTGTCAGCACGGCAGTCGCCCGGGTTGCCGGCCACGGCGCCGCAGTAGCCGAAGGTGGACGGGTTGAGCAGGCCACCGGCGGCCAGCGCGTTGAGCTGCGGCGGCAGGTCGTCGCCAGCGCGGCCGCTCCAGCCGTTGCGGTTGATGAGGTGCTTGACGCGGAATTCTTCGACAAAGCCCTGGCTGGCGTCGCCGTTGATGTAGGCGTCGTTGTCTTCGCCCCAGGCGCGTGCGTCGCCTTCGTTGGCGCTGACGATGTAGGTCTGCTTGCCCACGCTGTAGGCGGCGATGGCGTCTGGCATGTACAGGCCACGCACACCAGGCCAGGTGCGGATGTTGGCTTGCAGATCGGTGTCGGACACATCGATCTCGTTGCCACTGATGCCGTGGTCTTTGTAGCCCATGGCCACGATGCGCTGCACCTGGGCCTTCTTGATGTCGAGAATGGCGAAGGCGTTGTTCTCTTGCAGGGCCACCCAGGCCGTCTTGCCGTCGGCAGACACCGCGATGTACTCGGGCTCGAAGTCTTGAGCCGCCGAAGCACCTGGGCCGAAGATGCGAACGCCTTGCGCACGCAACGTGGTTTCCTGGCCATTGAAGGCAGCAAAGCTGGCGGTTCGCACGGTGGGCTTGGCTGGCTTCTTGACATCGATGACGCTGATGGAGCCTTCGGGGTCGATCTGGTAATCGTCGCTGGGTTCGCCTTCGTTGGCCACCAGCAGGGTCTTGCCGTCGGGCGTGAAGATCAGCATGTCGGGCAGGGCGCCCACTTCCACATCGCTGATCAGCTTCAGGTCGCGAGCACGGTACAGGGCCACCCGGCCGTTGTCGGTCTTGGTGCTGGCTTGAATGGCCACGGCCACCAGGCCACCTTGCACTGCCACGCTGTTGACCACCGAGCCGGCCAGGATGCCGTCGGAGGCGATCTCGCCGATCTTCTCTGGCTGGGTCGGGTCGCTGAGGTCGAGCACATCGATCTTGCCTGCAGCGGAGTTGACCACGAACGCACGCTGCGATGCGGCGTCAAATGCCGGAATCTCGGCAGCGCTTTCGCCAAACACACCGGTGCTGTAGCCGCCAATTTTCTCCAGCTTCAGGCTCACCGGGGTGGCCTTGCCGTCTTGCGCCGGGGGCGTTTCTCCGCCACCGCAAGCCACCAGGGCGGCGGCTGCGATCAGCGAGGCAGTGAACAGACGGGTGCGTGAGGGCGTCAGCATTGGGTTCATGGTTGGTACGGAAGGTATAGGGTGGGAGTACCTATGTTGTACTGACCAAATGTGACGGTGGTGTGGCATTGTCGGCAAGGCTGCCGCCGCAGCCAGAGGCGGTACCCTGTAGCCCCGCTGGATGCGCGCACCTTGTGGAACAGGTGCAGGCGCTTCGTCTGTTGTCTGTTTACTGGCCGAAGCGCGGGCCGTTCTTGATGAATTCCAGCTCTTCGGCGGTGGATTCGCGCCCCATGGCCCCGTTGCGGTAGGGGAAACGGCCATAGGCTGCCACGATGTCGCGGTGTTCCAGCGCGAATTTCAGGTTGCCGTTGAGGGTATCGCGCAGATCACGAGGGGCGTTTGCTGCCAGTTCGGTGAAATGCGCCACGCAGGCTTCTTGCAGCGCCAGGTGCTCGGCATGCATCAACGGCATGTAGAGGAAGACGCGCGCCACGCGCGGCAGCGCTTTGTCTTCGTTTTGTGCCAGGGTATGCAGCACCAGTTGCTGTGCCCTGGCGTCGCCGGCGAAGGCCTCGGCCTTGCCCCGGTGCACATTCCGGGTGAACTGGTCGAGCACGATGACGAGCGCCAGGCGGGTGTCGAGGGCCGCCTCCCACTCGGTGAGGCCACCGCCTAAAGCCGCTTCGACCAGGTGGCCGAACCGCTCGCTGATCAGCTGGTCTTGCGCATCACCGCCACCAAACCAGAGGTCGTTGCGGCTCTGGTCGGGCCAGTCGCTCTTCAATGCGTCGCCCAGCCAGAAGGCGAGCACGGCGTCAGACGGGCTTTCAGAGGCGGGAGAGGTAGAGGGCGGCGTGTTCATTGAGGTGAGGGGTGCGGGGTGTAACAATGCCAGTCTGCTTACGTTTTGCAACGTCTTTGACGAAGCGTGTGGTACAGGTTACCGTTGAATTGTTTGTAATGCTTCCACGGGATTCTAGAAAATCCCGCAACCAGGAGCCCCCCCATGAACAGCCTGACTTTCAACAAACCCTGGAGCCGCACGTCGGCCTGGGCCCGAGCCCTGACGTTGGCCGCTCTGGCTGCCGGGGCGTGGGCTTTGTCAACCACCCAGGCGCATGCCAGCGATGTGCGTTTTTCGGTGGGTGTACACGCCCCCGGTGTGAGCGTGGGCATTTCCAACGGCGGATACGGGTACCACCGCCCTCCCGTGTACTACGCACCGCCGCCTGTTTATTACGCGCCACCGCCGGTGTACTACGCACCACCGCCGGTGTATTACGCACCGCCGCCGGTCTATCACCGTGGCGTGCGCCCTGTGGTGGTGGTGCCGCCACCCATCTACTATGAACGCCCGAGCAACCGCCGCCACTGGGACGAACGCCGCGACCGCCATGACCGCGACGACCGCAGGCGCCATGGCCATCGAGATGACCACCGGTATGGTCACGGCTATCGCTAAGCCGCTTCACATGGCGCGAAAGCGCTGGGCATAAAGGCGGCTGACCGGCACGGACTCAGGGCGTCCGTGCAGCCGCAGGTGCAGTTTGCCGGCTTCGTCCCGGTGGACCGTGTCAATCGCTGAAGCCCGAACCACCGTGCCCCGGTGGACCTGCCAGAAATCGGCTGGGTCCAGCTGGGGCAGCAGTTCTTTCAGGGGGGTGCGAATCAGGTATTCGTTTGAAGGAGTGAGCACGCGCACGTACTTGTCGGCGGCTTCGAACACCACCACTTCTTCGACAGGCACCATGCGAATGACACCTCCTGAACTCGCCTGAATCCATTTCAGTCTTGGTGTGGGCGCGCCGTCTCCCGCATCGGTGCGCGCGGCCAGCAGGCCGCGCAGTTGGGTCAGGCTGTGCTCCAGTGCGCTGTTGTCCGGGACCGCGCGCGTGGTCTCGCGTCCTGCCAGCAGTTGCTGCACTCGTCCCACGGTGTGCGCCAGG
>JAABRN010000252.1 GCA_011390855.1 Hydrogenophaga sp.
CAAGAAGCCCTGCAAAACGGACAAGCCGTTGAAATTCGTTCCAGATCCAACTGAACCCTTGCAGGCCATCCGCCACCCCCTTTGAACCGGTAACCCGGCTCGATCGTCCACAAGACAACCCCAGGCTCAAGGCTCCACCATGCCCTTCATGCGCGCCCTGCTCACCAACCACCCGTTGGCCAACATCGCCTTTGTGGTGGTCCTGCTGCTCGGACTGGTCAGCTACCTGACCATGCCGCGCGAACAGGACCCTGAAATCAATTTCAATTGGGTCGCGGTCACGGCCATCCTGCCCGGCGCCAGCGCCGAAGACGTCGAGCGTTTGATCACGAATCCTCTGGAAGACGCCATCAAGGGCGTGGCCGACGTGCGGTTCGTGCTGTCCAACTCGCGCGAGAACGTCTCCAGCATGCTGGTGCGCTTCCGGGAAATTGACGAACGCACCTTCGACAAGCGCATGGCCGATCTGCGCCGCGAGATCCAGAGCAAGACGTCCAGCGAACTGCCTGCTGGCGCCGAAGACCCTGTGATCCTGGAAATCACCACCAGCAATGGATTTCCCACTGCCTCCATGATGCTGGTCGGTCAGGCAGATGACGAAACCCTTCGGGTAAACGCGCGCCGCATCCAGTCAGACATCGAACGCATTGCGGGGGTCGACACCGTGGTGGCCGTCGGCCTGCGCGACCCTGAAATCCTGGTCAGCCCCAATCCGCAGGCACTGGCGGCGCGAGGCCTGTTGTCTACCGATGTGGCCGACACCTTGTCCACCTGGTGGCGCGACACCACCGGCGGCACGCTCAAGACGCAAAGCGGGGCCTGGTCGGTGGGTGTCAAAGGCGTGGTCACCGATCCGCAAGCCCTGGCCAACCTGCCGGTGCTTTCATCCAACCGGCCCGGTGTTTCGGCACGGC
>JAABRN010000253.1 GCA_011390855.1 Hydrogenophaga sp.
CGGCTCGGCGAGGTGGCCCGCATCGAGCGCGCGCGGGCGCCCGCTTCGCAACTGGCGGCCACCCAGGGCCGCGACGCCATCTCGATGGCCATCACCAAGAAGACACGCACCAACACGCTCGAACTTGTGGACCAGCTCAAGGCCTTCATGGAACGCGAAAACCAGGTGCTGACCGAATTCGGTCTGGAGCTGGTTTTGACTGACGACCAGACCGTGCCCACGAGGGAAGCCATTGGCGTGATGGAAACCAACGCCCTCTACGGCGTCACGCTGGTACTGGCGGTGTGCTGGCTTTTCCTCGGCTGGCGCATCGGCATGCTGGTGGCCATCGGCATCCCGTTTTCGCTCATGGGCACTTTCGCCGTGCTCAACACCATGGACTACACGGTCAACGTCTCCGTGCTGCTGGGCGTGGTGATTGCACTGGGCATGCTGGTGGACGACGCTGTGGTGGTGGTGGAAGCCATTTTCTACCGCATGCAGCGCGGCCAGCCCGCACTCGAAGCCAGCCTGGACGCCATAGCCGAAGTCTGGAAACCGGTGCTGGCCTCGGTGGCCACCACCATGGCAGCGTTCCTGCCGCTCATGCTGCTACCCGGCATCGTGGGCAAGTTCATGTTCGTGATTCCGTTCGTGGTCACCCTGGCCCTGCTGATTTCGCTGCTGGAAGCGTTCTGGATGATGCCGGTGCACGTGAGCGCCGTGGGCGTGCGGTTTGACCGCCCCAGCCGCGTCCAGCTCTGGCGCGAGGGATTCAACCGCGGCCTGCGCTTGCGCTACGGTCAGGCACTGGCATATGTGCTGCGCCGCCCGAAACGCTTTGCAGGTGTGGGTGTGCTGGCCGTGCTGGCGGCGGTGTCGCTGCTGGCAAGCGGCGTGGTGCGGGTGCAGTTTTTTGCCTTTGATCCCATCAGGGCGTTTTATGTGAACGTGGACATGCCCGAGAGTGCCACTCTGGAAGACACCTTGCTGGCGACCCAACGCGTCGAAGAGGTTGTGCGCTCGCGTCTGGAGGGTGTGGACCCTGATGGCGAAGCCAGGGCAGTGACGTCCACGGCCGGTATCAAGTTCACCGATACCGACGTGGTGTACGGCGACATGTACGGTCAGGTGTTTGTCTCGCTCAACCCGCGCACCGATGACGCGCGCGAGGTGACCGACGTGGTGGATGGCATGCGCGCCGAGATTGAAACCATGACTTCGCCAGGCGCCAAGAGCTTCACCGTGCTCTCCGGCGGGCCGCCCGCGGGCAAGGCCATCAGCGTGAAGGTGCGCGGCGACGCGTTTGATCAGATTGAAGCCGCTGCCAACGAAATCAAGGACATCGTGAGGCGCATTCCAGGTGCCACCGATGTGAAGGACGACAACCTGCCCGGCCGTGACCAGCTGCAGATCACCCTCGACCCCGAAGCTGTGCGCGACGCGGGCCTGAGTGCTGCGCAGGTGGCCCGCCTGGTGCGGCTCGCCGTGGACGGCGAAGTGGTGGCGTTCACCCGCGACGGCGGCGACAAGGTGGAATTGCGCGTGCGTTCTGATCAGGCGCTGCTTGAAGGCGATGCGGTTCGGGTGGACCCGGCGAGTCTGCTGGACGAGCCGATCGCCCTGCCCGATGGCAGCGTGACGCGCCTGGGTGCGCTCGTCAACGCCGAGGCGACGCCGGGTCGCGGCTTCATTCGACACTACAACCTGCGCCGCACCACGACGGTGGAGGCCAACCTGGACAAGGAGGTCACCGACACGCGGGTGGCCAACGACTTCATCAAGGCCGAATGGGAAAACATCCGCACACGCCATCCGGGCATCGATCTCGATTTTTCGGGTGAACTCGAAGACATCGAAGAAAGCCTCGCGGCCATGCAGGTGCTGTTCCTGCTGGGCCTGGGCCTCATCTACCTGATCCTGGCGGCGCAGTTCAAGAGCTATTTCCAGCCCATGATGATTCTGGTGACCGTGCCGCTGGCCTTCACCGGCGTGGCGTTTGGCCTCGCCATTTCGAACAACCCGTTGTCGCTCTACACCCTGTATGGTGTGATTGCCCTCACAGGTATCGCAGTGAACTCGGCCATCGTGCTGATCGACGCCGCCAACGACCGGCTCGAGCGCGGCATGGGCGCCATCCACTCCATCATCCAGGCTGGGCGCCGGCGTGTCGTACCCGTGATCATCACGACGACGACGACGATTGGTGGCCTGTTTGCCCTGGCTTTCGGCATCGGCGGCAAGAGTCTGTTGTGGGGTCCCGTGGCAGCCAGCATCGTGTGGGGCCTGGCGTTCTCCACCGTGCTCACGCTTTTCATGGTGCCGCTGCTCTTTCTGGCTTTCATGCGGCGAAAGGGCGAGCGCCTGAAGGCCGCCCTGCCAGGGCATGCGACGGACGTGGTGGCTTGAGGCTGGCAAATCCTTGATGTGAATGACCGATTCTCTGAACGCGGTTTGATTCAGCAAAC
>JAABRN010000254.1 GCA_011390855.1 Hydrogenophaga sp.
ATGCCTGGCGCCTGCAGCAAGTGGACAGTGCAGAGCAGGCAGACCTGCTCTGGATTTGCGAACCTTCCAGCCCGTTGGGCGCGGTCGAGACCCAGCGTGTTCACCGCGCAGATCACGGTTGCACTGTGGTGATTGACCGGGCTTATGAGCCCTTGCGTCTTACGGGGCAATGCAGCCTGTCCAGCACCGAGCTGGACGCGACATGGCAACTCTGGTCGCCCAACAAGGCCATGGGTCTCACCGGCGTGCGCGGGGCGTACGCCATCGCGCCCGCCCGTGGCGCGACGCTGGCACGTGAACTGGAAGACATGGCGGCCTCATGGCCGCTGGGCGCGCACGGAGAGGCCATGTTGCGAGCCTGGGTGGGCGTAGAAGCCCAACAGTGGCTGATCTGGAGCAGACATCGCCTCAGTGGCTGGAAACAGCAGCAGCTCAGCTTGCTGGAGCAAATGGGATGGGAATGCCTGCCCAGCGTGACCAATTATTTCTGTGCCAGCGCACCCGCCCCTGTGGATGGGGAAACCTTGCGCGAACACGGCGTCAAGCTGCGCGACACCCGATCTCTGGGTCTGCCCGGCTATTGGCGCCTGAGCGTACAGTCGCCTGAAGCGCAAGGTGCCCTGCGCGCCGCCTTGCTGCGGCGCAAGGAGCGCGTCACTTGAGCACAACGCCAGGTCTGTTCCAAGCCAGCTCGCATCGCAGTCCGGCGCACGAAGCCAGTCCGTTGCCTGCTGCTGTGTGCGTGATGGTGCTGGGTACCACCAGTGGTGCCGGCAAAAGCTGGCTCGCCACGGCGCTGTGCCGCCATTACGCCCGGCTGGGTCTGAAGGTCGCGCCGTTCAAGGCGCAGAACATGAGCAACAACGCCAGGGTGGTGGCTGGCCCGGATGACGCCTATGGCGAAATCGGCAGCGCTCAGTACTTTCAATCGCTCGCAGCCAACGCCGAACCAGACGTGCGCATGAACCCCCTGCTGCTCAAACCCGAGGCTGACATGCGCAGCCAGGTGGTGCTGATGGGGCAGGTCAGCCGGGAGCTGAGCGAGATGCCCTGGCGCGGCCGCAGTGAAAAGGTGTGGCCAGCGATCACCGCCGCGCTGGACGCGCTGCGCGAAGAGAACGATGTGGTCGTGATCGAAGGCGCGGGTTCTCCGGCCGAGATCAACCTGCACGCCAGTGACATCGTCAACATGCGGGTGGCCAGGTATGCCCAAGCGCGTTGCCTGCTCGTGACCGACATCGACCGTGGGGGCGCTTTTGCTCACCTCTACGGAACATGGGCACTGCTGCCGGCCGACGAGCAGACGCTGATCCGTGGCTTCGTGCTCAACAAGTTTCGTGGCGATGCCAGCCTGCTCGCGCCGGCGCCCCAGATGCTGCAGGACCTCACCGGCGTTCCCACGGTCGCAATATTGCCCATGTGGTGGCAGCACGGCCTACCGGAAGAGGATGGCGTGTTTGACATGACCCCCACGCTTCCCACTGAGCGTGGTTCGCTGCCCCCCGAGGGGGCTGGTTTCACCTTGGGGCGGCCCGGCGGTGAAACCTTGCCCCCACGCTCCGCCGCTGCGCGGGTCGCTGCCCCCCAAGGGGGCGGTTTCACCTTGGGGCGGCCCGGCGGTGAAACCCCATTCCGTTCGGCTGGTGCAGTGCACAAGACCATCGCCGTCATCGCCTACCCCCGCATCAGCAACCTCGACGAATTCCAGCCGCTGAAGAACGTACCCGGTGTGCGCCTGGTCTGGGCGCGCTCGCCGGCCGACTGCGCGGGTGCCGACTGGATCGTGCTGCCTGGCAGCAAGGCCACGGCGGCCGATCTGGCGTGGTTGCGTGCACAGGGATTGGATCGAGTGGTGGCGGCGCATGCTGCGCAGGGTGGGGCAGTGCTGGGCGTGTGCGGCGGGTTGCAGATGCTGGGAGAGGCACTGATCGATCCGCACCAGATCGATGGCAACGCACCTGGCCTGGGCCTGTTGCCGCTGGTGACCCAGTTCGAAGTGCAGAAAACCGTGCGCCATGCCGAATCCCGGTTTGGAGCGCTGACAGGCCCCTGGGCCACGCTCTCAGATGTGGAGGTGGCTGGCTACGAGATTCACCACGGACACACGTCGCAGCACCCCGCCATGGCCGCCGGTGGTCAGTTGGCGGTCGAAGTTTTGCCCGGGTTGGCCTGGCAGTCCGACAATGGCACCGAGGTGGGCAAGGGCAACGTGCTGGGTGTGTACCTGCACGGCCTGTTTGAAGACCCCCGCGTGCTGAAAGCCCTGTTTGGCGCCACTGCGCCTACCCTGGACCGCGTGTTTGACGGTCTGGCCGATTTCATCGAGACCCATTTCGAGCCAGGCGTGCTCGACCAACTCATACGACCGTGAAAACAGAGGAGGCTCCCATGTCATTTGAATTACCCGTCATCGACAACATTGATCAACCCTTGCTG
The DNA here is from genome assembly GCA_011390855.1 of Hydrogenophaga sp. Taxonomy (GTDB): domain Bacteria; phylum Pseudomonadota; class Gammaproteobacteria; order Burkholderiales; family Burkholderiaceae_C; genus Hydrogenophaga. Next base: position 2,437 of record JAABRN010000254.1, read on the forward strand.
GCCGCGCGTCTCCAGCACCTGCTGGACAACAAGACCAAGCCGATCGGCTCTCTGGGACGCATCGAAACGCTGGCCCAGCGCATCGGCCTCATCCTGGGTACGGAGGCACCTGTGCTGGAAGCGCCTCAACTGGTGGTGTTCGCTGCCGACCATGGGCTGGCAGCGCGAGGTGTCTCTGCATATCCCAGCGACGTGACCTGGCAGATGGTGGAGAACTTTCTGGCGGGTGGGGCAGCAGTGAGCGTTCTGGCGCGCCAGCACGGCATTGGTCTCACCGTGGTCGACT
>JAABRN010000255.1 GCA_011390855.1 Hydrogenophaga sp.
TTCGCCCCGCGCCCCGGGCTGGTGGTTTGCAAGGCGGGGCAGGGCACGGCCGATGCGCTGGATGGTCCGGCCATGAGCGCCGAGCAATGCACAGATGCGATCGGGGCGGGTATGGCCCTGGTGCGGCAGTTGCCGGGCAACGCGTTGTTGCTGGGAGAAATGGGCATTGGCAACACCTCGGCAGCTTCCATGCTGCTGGCGCGTCTGGCTGGTCTGGCGGTGGCTGATTGCACCGGCGCGGGTACCGGGCTGGACGCCGATGCCGTGCAACGCAAGATCGCCGTGCTGCGCCAAGTGCTGGCACGCCATGCCAATGCCAAACAGCCGCTGGACGCGCTGGCTGCCTTCGGCGGTTTCGAGATCGCCACCATGGTGGGCGCGGTGCTGGAGGCCTCGACCGAGCGGCGCGTGATCGTGGTCGACGGCTTCATCGCCAGCGCGGCGGTCCTGGTGGCCAGCCATCTGAAGCCGCACGTGCTGCAGCGCTGCGTGTTTGCACATCGCTCAGGTGAACGCGGCCATGCGCTCATGCTTGCGCATTTGCGCGCCGAGCCTTTGCTGGAGTTGGGCCTGCGCCTGGGTGAGGGTTCCGGTGCGGCGCTCGCCTGGCCGTTGCTGGAGAGCGCCTGCGCGCTGCTGCGTGAGATGGCGAGCTTCGAGTCGGCTGGGGTGTCACGCCAGGACGAAGTACCAGCCAGCGCCACCCCAATCGCCTGATTGCAAACGCTGTGCAGCCCACACCCCCATCAGAGGACCGCAGTCGTTCAACCTCAACCGAGCGGCAGGCGTTTTCCAGCAATGGGGAAGCCGCGAACCCGCGGAACGGGACGTTCATGTTTGTGCGGCACTATCTGCTGGCCCTGCAATTTTTCACCCGCATTCCCGTGACCGGGCGCCTGGCGGACTGGGTGGGCTTCAGCCCGGCCATGTTGCGCGCGAGCGCCGCGCACTTTCCCGGCGTGGGATGGCTGGTAGGCGGGCTGACGGCTGCCATGCTGTTCGGGTTGCTGCAGGTCTTGCCGCCCGTGGCCGCTTCCCCCTGGGTGGCCGCGGTGGTCAGTACCGTCTTTGGCGTGCTGCTGACCGGGGCATTTCATGAAGATGGCCTGGCCGATCTGGCTGACGGCCTCGGTGGCAGCATGGACCGGGAGCGGGCGCTGGACATCATGAAGGACTCGCGCATCGGCACCTATGGCGCCATCGCATTGGTGCTGGCCTTGTTGTCCAAGGTGGCGTTGCTGGCACTGCTGGCGCAAGTCGACTTCATGCTGGCTGCTGCGGCGCTTTACGCCGGGCATGTGACTTCGCGGCTCCTGCCGCTGTTCATCATTCGCACCTTGGCGCACGTGGGGGACACGCCCGGCTCCAAAAGCAAGCCGCTGGCCGAGCACATCAGCACACTTGGCGTCGGGGTTGGTGTGGTCTGGTGGGCATCAGCCATGGCGCTGGTGTTCTGGCTTCTCCCTGCCATGCCCTGGCCGCAGGCCATCCTGGGCGCGCTGGTCGGGTGGGCCTGGATGTGGCGCCTGCTCAGGCGACGCCTGCAGGGCTTCACCGGTGATGGGCTGGGCGCCACGCAGCAGGTGAGCGAGGTGGGATTCCTGCTGGCACTCGCCTTGGCTCTGCCTGCTTCAGCGGTGGGCGGGGTGACGTGAAGCTCTGGCTATTGCGCCATGCGCGCGTCGACCTGGCACCAGGCCTGTGTTACGGCGCCTCCGATGTGCCCGCGCAAGCCGAACACACCCTCGAAGCAGCCGAATCGCTTGCGCCATTGTTGCCTCAGGGCGCACCCCTCTGGGTGTCGGGCATGGGCAGGGCCCGGCAACTGGCCGAGGCCGTCCGGCAACTGCGGCCTGATCTGGCTCACCCACACACCGATACCCGGCTGAACGAAATGAACTTTGGTCGGTGGGAGCTCCAGCGCTGGGACGCGATTCCGCGCGCGGCCTTCGACACCTGGATGGCCGACTTTGCCCGGCACCGTTTCGGTGGCGCCGAAAGCACGCAAGAGGTGATCGGTCGCGTGGCGGCTGCCCTTCATGATTTGCGCGCCACCGATTCACAGGAAGCCATATGGATCACCCACGCAGGCGTGATTCGCGCGGCGCAGTACCTGGTCGTCAACGGCGATGAGCCCATACAGACGGCAGGCGAATGGCCGACCGATGCGCCGGATCCGGGAGGTCACGTCTGCTTGACGGTGTGAGCTTCGAATCGCCGAGTGCGGGCACACTCGCAGCATGACAAGACCGATTGCCACATCACCCCTGGGTGAACCCTACAGCCTGGCCCGTATGAAAATGCTGGCGGTGGGTCTGCTGATGCTGGCGGCGCTGGTGTACGTCGCGGCCACATTGCTTGAGCCGCACCATGCCGCCTGGGGCTATGTGGCGGCAGCGGCCGAGGCGGCCATGATTGGCGCGCTGGCCGACTGGTTTGCGGTGGTGGCGCTGTTCCGCCACCCCCTGGGGCTGGCGATTCCGCACACCGCCATCATCCCGGCCAACAAGGACCGCCTGGGGCGGCGGCTGGCGGAGTTCCTGGACCAGCATTTCCTCACGCGCGAACGGGTGGACGAGGCCCTGGGTCGCTGGGACATGGCGGGTGACCTCTCGCGCTGGCTGGGCGATCCGGTCAACTCCCGCCGTCTGGCGCGCGGTATCTGCGACGCCACGCCCGATATTCTGGCCACGCTTGACCGGCAGCCGGTACGCACATGGCTTTCCGGTCTGGCCCAGCGCCTGCTTCGAGAGGTGGATCTGGCCACGCTGGGAGGCCAGGCCATTGAGGCCCTGACTGGGCAGCGCCATCACCAGCGCTGGCTCGACAGCCTTCTGGATGAGCTGGCCGCCTGGGCCGCACGCGACGGCGTGCAGGAACGTCTGACCGAAGTGCTGGCGCGCGAACTGGCGCAACTGCGCTACGTGGGGCTGGACCAGGTGGCGGCCCGCCTAGCCACACGCAAACTGGTGGCGGCGCTCACCCGAACCCTGGAAGAGGTGGCCGCAGACCCCGAGCACGAGTGGCGGCACCGATTCGATACCTGGGTCGAGCGCACCGCCATCCGCATGCAGGAAGACCCGCAATGGCAGGAACAGGTGGCGGCCTGGCGAGACGCATGGCTGGACCAGCCGCGCTGGCACGCCCCGGTTGAAGCCTGGTGGCACGACTTCGTCGTGCGCCTGCGCCAGGACGCAGAAGCCGCCGACAGCAAGCTGCTCGAACACGTGCTCACCTTGCTGCAGGCCTTGGGGCATCAGCTGGAGGCGGACGATGGTTTGCGCCAGGGATTGAACCGGCAGGTGCGCACCGTTTTGCTGTCCACCCTCGACCGAAGCCGGCCCACCATCGTCGACTTCGTCAGCGAACGGGTGCAGGCCTGGGACGCCAGTGAAATGAGCACGGTGCTCGAAAGCCACATTGGTCGTGACCTGCAGTTCATTCGCATCAACGGAACCGTGGTGGGCGCTCTGGTGGGACTGACGCTGCATGCGGCCACAGAAGCCTGGCTGCGCTGACAGCGGTGTTGAAAGTTTGAGGCAATCCGGGCTGGTTAGAATGTTTCGTGCTGCTCAGCGTCGCGCCATTCCAGGCACCACCCTGTCCCGCCAATCCCAAGTGATGTGCTTGGGCCCATCAGAGGCCTGGGGCGGCATTTGGCTGCAACCGAGAACCTACGCGCATTCGAGTCGTCTGTGTCGTCATCACGGATTTCCCCCGTCTGTTCCCTGGAGCTGTCCTGTCGCAACCAACAACATGATCAAGATCAAAAAAGGCCTGGACCTGCCCATGGCGGGTGCGCCTGCCCCTGAACTCGATGTCGCCACCGCTCCCCGAGTGGTGGCCCTGCTGGGACCCGATTACATCGGCCTGCGCCCAACCATGCAGGTGCAGGAAGGCGACCCTGTTCGCCTGGGGCAGGTGTTGTTCGAAGACAAAAAGACGCCCGGCGTCCGCTACACGGCCCCGGCCAGCGGCATCGTGCGAGCCATTCATCGCGGCCCCCAGCGCGTGTTCGAGTCGCTGGTGATCGAAGTCGCCCCCGAGGGACCCGAGCACGAAGCCATTCGTTTCCCGGTTCACGCAGTGGCCGCATTGGCCACCCTGCCGCGCGAAGACGTGGTCCGGACCTTGGTCGACAGCGGCCTGTGGACGGCCCTGCGCACCCGACCGTTCAGCAAGGTGCCGGCGCCCGGGGCGGAGCCTGCGGCCATCTTTGTCAATGTGATGGACACGCACCCCCTGGGCTTCGATCCGCAGCCGGTGCTCGACGAAGGCGCCGACGCCTTCGCTGCCGGGCTGGATGTGCTGGCCCGCCTGGCCCCTACGGTGTACGTATGCCATGCGCCTGCTACCCGTCTGCCCGCTGCGCGAGCACCGCAGGTGCGCACCGAAGCCTTTGACGGACCCCACCCTGCAGGTCTGACCGGCACGCACATGCATTTCCTGCTGCCTGCCGGCCGGCATCGCCAGGTCTGGAGCCTGAACTATCAGGACGTGATGGCGATCGGGCGTCTGTTCACCACCGGCCGGCTTGATCTGACCCGCGTGATCGCGCTGGCTGGCCCCTCGGTGCGCAAGCCGCGCCTGCTGCGTACCCGCATTGGCGCCGACCTGGCCGAGCTGACACGGGGCGAGTTGCAGCCCGGTACCCACCGCACTGTTTCCGGCTCGGTGCTTTCTGGCCGCACAGCTTCGGACCATCTGGGTTTTCTGGGTCGCTACCATCAGCACGTGTCGGTGCTACCCGAAGGCCACGATCGCGCGTTCCTGGGCTGGCTGTCTCCGGGTACCGATCGTTTCTCGGCCATGCGCATCTATCTGTCGCAGTTCATGGAAGGCAAGCGATTTGCCATGAACACCAGCACCAACGGTTCGCCGCGTGCCATGGTGCCAATTGGCGCCTATGAGAAGGTGATGCCGCTGGACATCTTGCCGACGCAATTGCTGCGCTCGCTCATCGTCGGTGACCTTGAATCTGCCGAGCAGCTGGGCGCACTCGAGCTCGACGAAGAAGACCTGGCTCTGTGCACCTATGTCTGTCCGGGCAAGTACGAGTACGGCGACATCCTGCGCGACAACCTCACCCGCATCGAGAAAGAAGGTTGAGCATGCAAGCACTCCGCTCACTCCTGGACCGCTTTGAACCCCATTTCCTCAAGGGAGGCAAGTGGAACCGCTATTACGCACTGTACGAAGCGGTGGACACCATTTTCTACTCGCCCAAGAGCGTCACCCACAGTGGCGCTCACGTGCGCGACGGCATTGACCTCAAACGGGTCATGATCACCGTCTGGATGTGTACCTTCCCGGCCATGTTCTGGGGCATGTACAACCTGGGCTTCCAGGCCAACACGGCCATGGCACAGATGGGCATCGCCGAGGTGGCAGGCTGGCGTGGCGGCCTCATTGGTCTCGCTGCCGGTTACGACCCCGCCAACTGGTGGGACTGTTTCTGGCACGGCGCAGCTTATTTTCTTCCCATTTATGCGGTCACCTTCATTGTTGGTGGCTTCTGGGAGGTGTTGTTCGCGACCGTGCGAGGCCACGAAATCAATGAGGGCTTCTTTGTCACCTCTGTTCTGTTTGCGCTCATCTTGCCTCCCGACATTCCGCTGTGGCAGGTGGCGCTGGGCATCAGCTTTGGCGTGGTGATCGGCAAGGAGGTGTTCGGCGGCACCGGCAAGAACTTCCTCAACCCCGCATTGACAGGGCGCGCATTCCTGTTTTTTGCCTATCCGGCCGAGCTTTCGGGTGACAGCGTCTGGACCGCAGTCGACGGTTTCAGTGGCGCCACGGCCCTCAGCCAGGCCGCTGCCGGTGGCGTCGACACGATGACCCACCCCTGGGGCGCTTCGATGACCTGGTTTGATGCGTTTTTCGGGAACATGCAGGGCAGCATCGGCGAAGTCTCGACCCTGGCCATCCTGCTGGGTGGTGCTGTATTACTTTGGACCGGCATCGCCTCCTGGCGCATCGTCAGCGGCGTGTTCCTGGGCATGGTGGCCACCAGCCTGCTATTCAACGCCATTGGTTCAGACGCCAACCCCATGATGGCCATGCCGTTCTGGTGGCACTTTGTGCTCGGCGGCTTCGCTTTTGGCATGATATTCATGGCCACCGACCCCGTCTCTGCCTCCATGACCAACACCGGCAAGTGGTTGTTTGGTGCCCTGATTGGTCTCATGGTGGTGCTTATCCGGGTGGTCAACCCGGCCTTTCCAGAAGGCATGATGCTGGCCATCCTGTTTGCCAACCTGTTCGCGCCCCTGATCGATTACTTTGTCATCAAGGCCAACATCAAGCGTAGGCTCGTCCGTTATGAGCAGTAAACAAGACTCCACCAAGAAGACCCTCACCGTGGCACTGACGCTGTGCCTGGTGTGCTCGGTCCTGGTGTCGGTGGCGGCCGTTGGCCTCAAGCCACTGCAGGACGCCAACAAGGCGCTCGACCGCAACAAGAACGTGCTGGCCGCAGCCGGTCTGCTCAAACCCGAACAAAGCCGCGAGGAAATTCAGCAGCTGTTCGAGGAATTTGACCTGCGTCTGGTCAACCTTTCCGAAGGGCGCTTCGCCACAGAAGAAGAGCTGCAGCAGGCCGGGATTGATCCCAACAACTACAACGACCGCACCGCTTCGCGCGACCCGGAGATCTCGCGCTCGCTTCGAGGCAACGATCCGGCCGGCATCCAGCGCCAGGCCGACTTTGCCACTGTGTACCTGCGCCAGACCGACGGTGGCCAGACCGACCTGCTGGTGCTGCCCATTCATGGTGCTGGTCTGTGGGGTGCCATGTACGGCATCCTGGTGCTCGAAGGCGATCTGCGCACGGTGCGCGGTCTCTCGTATTACGAGCACAAAGAGACCCCCGGTCTGGGCGCCAAGGTCGAGAACGATGACTGGCGGGCCCAGTGGCCGGGCCAGGCGGCTTTCAACGACGACGGCAGCGTGGCGCTGTCGGTGGTCAAGGGCCGGGGCGATGCCCCGGGTGAGATCGACGGCCTCAGCGGTGCGACCCTCACCACCAACGGGGTGGACCGCATGATTCGTTTCTGGCTGGGCGAGCGGGGCTACGGACCCTTCATCGCCCAGCTCCAAGCTGGCAAAGGATGACGCACCATGGCAATTGACAGCAAAAAGGTTCTGATTGAACCGATCTTCGTCAACAACCCGATCGCCCTGCAGATCCTGGGTATCTGTTCGGCTCTGGCCGTCACGACCAGCCTCGACACGGCCCTGGTGATGTGTGCCGCACTCACTGCGGTGACCGCGTTCTCCAACCTGTTCATCTCGGTGATCAGACGCCACATCCCGTCAAGCATCCGCATCATCGTACAGATGACCATCATCGCCTCGCTGGTGATCGTCACCGACCAGGTGCTGCAAGCCGTGGCATACGATATTGCCAAGTCATTGTCGGTGTTTGTCGGGCTGATCATCACCAACTGCATCGTGATGGGGCGTGCGGAAGCCTTTGCCATGAGCAACCCGCCATTGCCCAGCTTTCTTGATGGCATCGGCAACGGGCTGGGCTACAGCGCGGTGCTGGTGTTTGTGGCGGTGGTGCGCGAACTGTTCGGCAGCGGTACCCTGCTGGGCATGACCATCCTGCCCACGGTGGAGAACGGTGGCTGGTACGTGCCCAACGGCCTGTTCCTGCTGCCACCCAGTGCCTTCTTCATCATTGGCGGTTTCATCTGGATCCTGCGCAGCTGGAAACGCCAGCAAGTTGAGAAACAGGAGCTGCCGATGGCACCGCAGTCCAAATCCCTGGAGGCTCACTGATGGAACACTATGTCGGCTTGCTGATTCGGGCTGTGTTCATCGAGAACATGGCGCTGGCCTTTTTCCTGGGCATGTGCACCTTCCTCGCAGTGTCCAAGAAGGTAGAGACCGCTGTCGGTCTT
>JAABRN010000266.1 GCA_011390855.1 Hydrogenophaga sp.
GGCTCGCCGAAGACCTGCTGCAAGCCGAACACGCAGTGAGGGCGGCCCATGAAACGGCGACTCACGAAGAAAACATCGCCGAAAACAAATACGACACGTTGGGACTCGAAGCCGCCTACCTGGCCACCGGCCAAGCTCGTCGCGCCGAAGCCATCCGCCAGGCGATGGCCAACTGGCGCCAATTTCGCCCGCGCCCTTACGACGCCAGCAAGGGCATACAGCTCGGCGCGCTGGTCTGCCTGGTCGATTCCAACGACAAGCAGCAACAGCTCTTTCTCGGCCCGGATGGGGGCAGCATGACCTTGGTCAGCGGTACTCAGCTCGTTCAGGTCATCAGCAGCGAAGCCCCTTTGGGCAGGGCCATGCTGGGTAAATGCGAGGGTGATGAGGTGTCGATACAGGTCGCTCCAATCCGACAGCAATTTGAGGTGCTGCGGGTTCATTGAGCAGCAAGCGCGTTCACGCCGAATGGATCAGTAATGACTCGCCCCGAGCCCCTTGGGGCGCTCTGCACCCAGCGGAGTTCGTTCGCGCGCTCGGCCTTACGCACATCAACGCACTCCGGTGGACCGACCGCGAGGCCGGTCAGTGTCGGCAGATCGGGCTGGCGACCGGCCCACTCCAGCACGGCAGGGCAGTCTTTGACCAACTGCATGACGCGCTCGTCGCCAGCGAGGTCTTTCGCTGTGATGCGTTCTGGAACGATGGCGACGATGAGCGCGCAGATGGCTGCGGTGTTGAGCAGCGTGTTCTCCCGTCGCGTGAGCCCCTTGCAAAGGTGCAGCCCTGTCGCGACGGTGCAGGGCCCGCCAGCGAAGAAGGTGCGCATGGGGAATTCAGCGCACTGCATGGCCCGTGCCTCAAGGAGAAATCGACCAAAGCGGTTTTCTGCAAACCCAGCAGTTGATCGATCAGCAAGCGTACCGCTTTGTGACGTATTTGCTCAAAAGCAGCGTGCGGTGCTCAAGTGATCGATGACAAGGCCGATACGATATGTTACATAAGATTCTCGGCCTGCCGTACGCCTCCTTGGCACAAGAAGTCCGCACCATGAACAATTGCCAGCCCAACCGCACCGCTCCCGTTTCAGGCTGCGCGGTCAGAAACGAACCACAGGCCACGTTGCCTTTTGTGCGTCGTCCGCTGGCCTTGCTGGCGGCGCTGGCGGTCACCTCGGGGGCCGCCCTGGCTCAACCACAGGATCCCACGATGCTCTCGTTGGAGGAGTTGATGGGGATCGAGATCAGCTCGGCTGCCAAGAGGCCCCAGCGCCTGCTGGATGCAGCCACTGCCATTTATGCCATCGGTAGCGAAGAAATCCGCCGCTCTGGCGCCACCAGCCTGCCCGAGTTGTTGCGCACGGTGCCCGGCGTGCAGGTTTCGCGCATCGACGGTAGCCGCTACGCCGTCAGCATCCGCGGGTTCAGCAGCCGGTACAGCGGCAAGCTGCTGATCCTGCAGGACGGCCGCACGTTGTATTCCCCGCTGTTCAGCGGCACCTACTGGGAGGCCCAGGACGTGCTGCTGGAGGATGTCGAGCGAATCGAGGTGATCCGGGGTTCGGGCGGCACGCTCTGGGGCGCCAACGCGGTCAACGGCGTCATCAACATCATCACGCGGCAGGCAAGGGACACCCAGGGCACGTTTGTGGAGGCCAAGGGTGGATCTCTGGAGCGCGGCGTGGCGCTGCGCCACGGCATGGCACTGGACAACGGCGGACACGCCCGCGCCTACGCCAAGATCGACCGGCACAACCCGCTGGAAACAACCACCGGCGACAAGGCTCACGACGCCTGGGAGCAGCAGCGCGCCGGTTTCCGCGTCGATCTGGCGCCCAGCGCATCCGACAGATTCACGGTGCAAGGTGACGCTTATGAGGCGCAATCGCAGCAGCGCGTGTTGCTGATGCCGGGGCCCACTGTCCCCGCGAGCTTTGTTCCCGATACCGCCGTGTCCAGGGGTGCCAACGTGTTGGTGCGTTGGCAGCGCGACCTTGGCCCCAGGGAAAGTTGGCAACTGCAGGCCTATGCGGACCATACACAGCAGGCCGATGTGGTGCAGCAGCACCGCATCGACACCCTGGATATCGAATGGCAGCACCGGCTCCCGCTCACCGCCAGCCAGGACCTGACCTGGGGGCTGGGTGTACGCAGTGTGAGGCAGCAACTGGACGGGGGGTTCACGGTTTCCATGATCCCCGACCAGCACAACCACATGCTGTACAGCGCTTTCGTTCAGGACGAAATCCAGTTGCGTGAAGACGTCCATCTGACCCTGGGCACCAAGCTCGAACACAACGGGTACACCGGTATGGAAGTGCAGCCGAGTGCCCGCCTGCAGTGGCGCGCCACGCCCACCGACAATGTCTGGGCCGCAGCCTCGCGCTCGGTGGCGACACCGTCGATGGCGACCACCGCCACCTTCGGTCACTTCGGAACCCAGTCCATCCCCGGGTTGGGCGACGCGGTCATCGGTGTGCGGGGCAATCCGGACATCCGGTCGGAGGTGATGAATTCGTTCGAGCTGGGCTACCGGGGCCAGTTCGGCCCCCGCTTCAACCTGGACGCAGCCGCCTTCTACAACCAGTACGACCACCTGGTGTCGCGAGAGGTGAGTGCACCGATCTTTGTTCCCTATCCGGTGATTCCCTTCCTGCTGGACAACCAGGTCGAGGGCAAGACATACGGCTTTGAAATGGCTGGCAACTGGCAGGTGTTGCCGAGCTGGCGGCTGCACGGCAGCTACAGCTGGCTCAAGATGGACCTGAAGGCCAAACCCGGTGGCACAGGCCTGGTTGCCTTTGGCGCGGCAGATCACTCGCCCGAGCACATGGTCAAACTGCATTCGCTGCACCAGTTGGCACACAACCTTGAGCTGGACGCCAGCCTGAACTTCAGCAGCAAGCTCATTTTCAGCTCGCCACTGACGGGCGCACTGGAAGTGCCCGGCTACACACGCCTGGACCTGCGCCTGGGCTGGCGTCCGTCCCCTAATCTGGAGGTGAACCTGATCGGGCGCAACCTGCTGAAGGACCGGCACCCTGAGTTTCTTGCTGACGATGTGCGGGCCAACGAGGTGCCCCGCAGTGTGTTGCTGCAGGCCAAGTGGAAATTCTGACGTGCTCCACTTCGGCTCCATACGCTGGCTCGCGGGAGGGCTGCTGGCCCTGATCGTCTGTCTGGCGGTCGGGCCGTCGCGCGCGCAGGCCATCAGTGAAGAAGCGGTCAAGGCGGGCTTTGTCTTCAATTTCGTCAAGTTCACCCAGTGGACAGGCGACCGCGAGGGTGACGGCCGACCGCTGAACATCTGCACTCCTGGCGCCCTGCCACTGGACGGCCAGCTCGCCCTGCTCCATGGCCGCATGGTGGGTAGCCGCAAGCTTGTGCTGCGATCCCATGTGGCGGTCAGTGACTGGCGCACCTGCCAGGTGCTGTACCTGCCCCATGCAGAAGCAGGCCGCACCGAGACCACCCTGCAGGGTCTGGGCAGCGCGCAGGTGCTGACCATCAGCGATCAGCCCGGCTTTGTGCAGGCTGGGGGCATGATCGGTCTGCGCGTGGAAGACAACCGGGTGCGGTTCGACGTGAATCTGCTGGCCGCACAACGCGCCGGACTGACTTTGAGCAGCCAGATGCTCAAGCTGGCGGGGCAGGTGCTGCAATGAAGCAGACGCTGCGCGACCTGCCGATTGCCCGCAAGCTGGGGCTCCTGCTGGCCTTGAACACCACGCTGGCGGTGGTCGCCATTGCACTGGTCTTCAGCGTGGGCACGGCGATCACCCGCTACCAGGATGCGCGCAGCCAGTTGATTGCCCTGTCAGAGGTCATGGGCGAAACCAGCAGGGCTGCGCTGGCCTTCAATGACCAGGACGGTGCCCGCGTGGTGCTGGAGGCCTTGCGTGCGCGGCTGGATATCACCCGTGCCACCCTCACTGACCGGCGTGGCGCCGCCTTCGTTGGCATGGAGTTCGACTCGGGTCACGAGCACGACGGCTCGTTGATGGAGCGCCTGGTCTACGGCCTTTTCCCCTCTGAGATGGTGGTCTCGCACACCATCGTTGACGAAGGGGAGGTCATTGGTCGCATTGAACTGGAAATCCATCTGCACCACATCTGGCTGGGTCTCCTCAAAAGCCTGGGCCTCATGGTGGTGATCGGCGTGGTGTTGTCCGGTCTGGCGGTGTACTTTGGCTTGCGCCTTCGCAGCATTCTGGTGGACCCGATCCTGGGGCTGGCCCGTGTGTCGCATCAGGTGTCGGCCCGGCAGGACTATTCCATTCGCGCGGTCAAGGCCGGTGGTGACGAAATCGGCTCGCTGGTGGACGACTTCAACCGCATGTTGTCGGAAATTCAGCAACGCGACGAAGCGCTCCAGCAGGAGCATGCGAACCTGGAGTCCCGGGTGGAACAGCGCACGGCAGATCTTCAAAGGGCAGTGGAAGAGGCCCGACAGGCCAACCGGGTCAAGTCCGAATTCCTGTCGACCGTGAGTCACGAACTCCGGACACCGTTGACCGCCATCGGTGGTTCCATCGGATTGCTCTCGGGTGGCGCCCTGGGTTCACTGGCGCCCGAAGTCATGGCGCTTCTGCAGATAGCCCAGAAAAACAGCCAGCGGCTTTCGCAGCTCATCAACGACCTGCTGGACGTGGAAAAGCTCCTGGCTGGCAAGCTGCACTTTGACATGCTACCGCACGAGCTGATGCCCATCGTGGAGCAGGCGGTGACCGAGAACCAGTCGTACGCCGAACAGTTCCAGGTGGTTTATTCACTGACCGAGCACGCCGAGGGGTTGTCGGTCGAGGTCGACGCCCTGCGTCTGCACCAGGTGCTCGCCAATCTGTTGTCCAACGCCGCCAAGTTTTCGCCGGCGGGTGGCGTGGTGGAAGTAGGTGTGCGTTCGCTGGGCGAGCATGTCCGGGTGTTTGTCAGGGATCGTGGGCTGGGCATACCGCCAGCGTTCCAGGGCCGCGTGTTCGAAAAATTCGCTCAGGCCGACGCGTCGGACGTGCGCCAGAAGGGCGGCACCGGCCTGGGTCTGGCGATCTCGCGCGAACTGGTGGAACGCATGGGGGGCCGCATCGGTTTCGAGACCGTGCCGGGACAGGGTACCTGCTTCTACTTCGACCTGCCGGTGTGGCAGTCCACGCCGACTTCCTCCATGGCGGGCCTGATACCTGAGCCGCTGCCATGGGCGCCTCGCATCCTGGTGGTGGAGGACGACCCGGACATCGCCCGCATGTTGCGGCGCATGCTGGAGCGGGTCGGCTATGTGGTGGACTTCGCCGCCGATGGCGCCGAGGCGCTGCAGCAGCTGGGGCAGACTGCTTACGCGGCCATCACGCTGGACCTGATCCTGCCCGATATGCGCGGCGAAGACCTGGTGTGCTACCTGAGGGCGAGGCCAGCCACGGCGCGCCTGCCCATCGTGGTCATTTCAGCCCGGGTGGACGAAGGGTTCCGGGCGCTGGGCGAACAGTTCGAAGGGGTCGAATGGCTGGCCAAGCCGATCGTGCAGTCAAAGCTGCTGGCTCTTATGGCAGCGATCGTGCCGCCCAAGCCCTTGCCCCAACGGCGCGTCTTGCACGTGGAAGACGACACCCTGTTCCACCAGAAGGTGCTCGGCATGGTGGGTGGGCGTTTCGATTTCGAGCTCGCCACTTCGCTGCGCGAAGCCCGCGCGCGGGTTGCACTCGAACGTTTTGACGTGGTCCTGCTGGACATCGGCCTGCCCGACGCGTCCGGCTGGGAACTGCTGGCCGACATCCGCGCCCACCAGCCCCAGACCCGCGTGGTGGTGCTCACCGGCAGCACGCGCCGCAACGATGTTGAACACGCGGTGGACGCGGTGCTGCACAAGGACCACCTGTCGGCCCAGCAGTTGCTGGAGGCGATCGACGGCACGCGGCAGCCGCAGGCGGCCACAGGGGCGCTGGCATGAGCGGGCTGCAGCGCATCCTGTATGTGGAAGATGAGCCGGACATCCAGGCCGTGGCCCGGCTGGCGCTGGAGCTGGTGGGTGGCTTCACGGTCAAGGTCTGTTCCTCGGGTGAGGAAGCGCTGCGCGAGGTGGAAGGCTTCGCACCGCAGATGATCCTGCTGGATGTGATGATGCCGGTCATGGATGGCCCCGGCACCCTGAAGGCCCTGCGGAAACAGCCCGCCATGGCGGCTGTGCCGGTGGCGTTCATGACCGCCAAGGTGCAGCCTCAGGAGGTGGCGCTGTACACCGGCCTGGGTGCGCTGGGTGTGATCGCCAAACCGTTCGACCCCATGACGCTGGCCGACGAGGTGCGACGTCTCTGGGAGACGTCTCATGACTGACACACGTGCGGTGGAAATCGAGTTGGCGCGGTCGCAGCTGCAGAAGCTTCGGGCCGGCTTCGTCGACGGCATGCCCGCCCGGCTGGCCGACATCCGGTCCATGATCGACCATCTGCTTGCCAGTGGTGGCGACAGGGCCGCTCTGGAAAGCCTGCACCGCCTGGTGCACGGCATCACGGGTTCGGCAGGCACCTTTGGGATGCCCGAAGTCTCGGGTGCGGCGCGCCGGATCGAAGAGCGCCTTGCCCTGATGATCCGGCATGGCGTACCGGACGGCGGTCAGGCGTGGAGCGAGATCGGCGACGCTGTCAATCAGCTGGCGCTGCTGGCCCTGAACCCGCCACCGGTGGTGGCCGGTGCGCTGTTGCCACAGGCAACGCCTGCTTCAGCGCAGCATGCCGTGGTCCATCTGGTGGTGGAGGACCCTGTGCAGTTGGAGGTGTTGTGCCCTGCGCTTCAGGCGCAAGGCTATGAGGTCCGGCCTTACGCCGGCCTGGACGCGTTCAGGCATGGCTGGTCCCTGCACACGCCCGTTGCCAGCGATACCGTGGTGGTGGACGTGGCTTTTGCGGCCGACGACCCGGCGGGCGCGCGCACGATGCAGGGGCTGGCGCTTGGCCGCCAGGGGCGCACGCCGGTGGTGCTGGGGCTGGCTGACGACGCGTTGGGTCTGCGGCTGGCCGCTTCCCGCGCTGGTGCCAACCACATTCTGCGCAGACCGCTGGAGCCTGCACGGCTGATTGACAAGCTGGACCTGCTCACGGGGCGCCAGCCGCCGCAGCCGCACCGTGTATTGCTGGTCGACGACGATCCCTTGCTGCTTGAGGCGCAGGCCCACGTACTGCGGGCGACGGGCATGGAGGTGCGTTCCCTCTGCCAGCCGCTGCAGGTGCTGGAGGTGCTGCAGGATTTTTTGCCGGACGTGCTGGTGCTGGACGTGTACATGCCCGAAGCCAGCGGACCGGAGCTGGCCGCCGCGCTGCGCGAAAACGAGACGTACGTGCACTTGCCGATCCTGTTCCTGTCGGCCGAAACCGACCTGACACAGCAATTGCTGGCGCTCAACCTGGGTGGCGACGACTTCCTGGTCAAGCCTGTCCAGCCTGACCACTTGGTGGCTGCGGTCACGGCGCGCGCCCGCCGCGCCCGCCAGTCCCAGGCCCTGCGCGAGCGCCTGCAGACCACCCTGTACGAAAGGGATCGCGAACACCTCGCGCTTGATCACCACGCCATCGTCAGCATCGCCGATCGCGACGGCCGCATCACCTACGCCAATGACCTGTTTTGCCGGGTCAGTGGCTACGAACGCCAGGAGGTGCTGGGCCAGAGCTACCGGATGTTGACCATCGGACAGCAAGAACCCGGTTTCATGCGTGGCGTGTGGCGTTCGATCTCGGCCGGCAAGGTCTGGCACGGTGAAATCTGCAGCCGGCGCAAGGACGGCAGCCGCTACTGGGTCGAAACGACAGTCACCCCCTTTCTGGACAGCGCCGGCGAGATGTACCAGTTCGTTGCGATCCAGACCGACATCAGTCATATCAAGGCCACTGAGGCCGCACTGCGCACCCAGCGCGACACGCAGCGCGTCATCAGCATGTCCGCCGCGGCGCTGATGGCCGCCGGCCCCGGCCAGACGCCCGCTGCCCTGGCACAGGCACTGGAGGAAAGCGGCCAGCGCTTGCGGGCCGACCGTGCCTACCTCTACACGTTCTCGCGCGACGGCCTGCACATGAACAGCGCGCAGGTCTGGAGCGCCCCCGGCGTTGTGCCTTTGTCGCCGCAGACGACCCGCATTTCGCTGGATCGGTTGCCCTGGATGCGCGAGCGCTTCCTGCATCAGGAGGTGTTGCAGATTGATGATGTCATGGCCATGCCGGACGAGGCACGTTCCGATCAGGCGGTGCTGCGCGGTGGAGGGGTCGGTGCGATCGTCTTGCTGCCGCTGTTGCGGGAATCGCAGCCTTTTGGTTTCCTGGCTTACAGCGTGCAGGGCCAGGCACGCCACTGGAATGACGAGGAGATCGAGCTGTTGAAGGTGTTGCGCGATGTGATGGCCAGCGCCCTGGCGCGCACCTGGGCCGACACCGCCTTGCGCAAGAGCGAGTCGCGGCTGAACTTCCTGGTGGCTTCCAGCCCGGTGGTCATCCACACTCGCGAGGTGCAGGCCCCCCATGCCCTGCGCTATGTCAGCCCCAACTTGCAACCGCTCATGGGGTTGAACCCGGCCGATCTGTTGGGCCAAGCCGATCTGGTGGCCTGCTGCGTGCATCCGGACGATGTCGCTCGGGTGAGTGAGGCTTTGCCCCAGATACTGGAGCGTGGGGAGCTGTGGCTGGAATACCGGCTGCGCATGGGCAGCGGCCGGTACCGCTGGGTGCAGGAGCAATCGCGCCTGGTGCGCGACGGGGCTGGAGCGCCGCAGGAAATCATCGGATACTGGATGGACATCACCGAGCGCAAGCAGTACGAAACCGAGCTGGCGGCTTTCAACCTGGAGCTGGAGCGCCGAGTGGAAGCGCAGACCCGCGACGTGCTGGCCAGCGAGCGCCTGGCGCAAGTGACGCTCGATGCCCTGAGTGCGCGGGTGGTGATCCTGGACGGGCAGGGCGAGATCGTGGCCGCCAATCGGGCCTGGTGCGGTTTCTATGGAGGTCGAACCCCCGAGTCGGTGGGCAACTACCTGCGCTACTGCGAACAGATGGACCGCACCACTCGCCGCGATGTCGCGACGCACCTGGCCCCGGGCCTGCGCGCGGTCTTGAGCGGGGCCGAACGCAGCCACCTGCAGGAATACAGTCAGGAACTGGATGGCGAGAGCCACTGGTTCGTGTGCCGCATCGAGCGCTTCGGCACCGAGGAAGCCCCCCATCTCGTGGTCTCGCACGAGGACATCACTGCGCTCAAGCAGGCCGAGCGTGCCCAGTTGCGTTCGCAGCGGCTGGAGAGTCTGGGTACGCTCGCCGGGGGCGTTGCGCACGACCTGAACAACGCGCTGTCGCCAGTGCTCATGGGCATGAGCATCCTCAAGGAACAGTACCCGGATGAATCCCAGCTGTTCAACATGATCGAAGCCAGCGCACAGCGAGGCTCCCACATGGTCCGGCAGTTGCTCACCTTTGCCAAAGGCGCCGAGGGCGAGCGGGTGGCGATCTGTCCAAGCCAGGTGGTGCAGGAACTCGAACGCCTGATGAAAGGCAGCTTCCCCAAGAACATCCAGCTGCAGGTGGACAGCGGCGACAACCTTCCCGCAGTGTTGGGCGATCCGACGCAACTGCATCAGGTGCTGCTGAACCTGTGTGTGAATGCTCGCGACGCCATGTCCGGTGGCGGTCTTCTCACGTTGGGGGTGCAAGCGGTGGAACTGGATGAGGCTTACGCGCGCTCCATCCCTGACGCCTTACCCGGTCGCTATGTGGCGCTAAAGGTGAGCGACACTGGGTCGGGCATCCCACCCGATATTCTGGACCGCATCTACGACCCCTTCTTCACCACCAAGACGGCGGACAAGGGCACTGGCCTCGGTCTGTCCACGGTGCTGGGGATCGTCAAGGGTCATGGCGGTTTCGTTCAGGTGTTTTCCCAGCCTGGCGTGGGCACGACCTTCACCGTCTACCTGCCTGTCGCCCCATCGGACGCCGATACCAGTGTCCCCGCTCTCGCGGTGGAGTCTGCCGAGACCCGCCTGGGCCACGGTGAAACCATTCTGTTCGTGGATGATGAGGCTGCCGTGCGCGAGATAGGACGTAATGTGCTGGAACGCCTGAACTACCGTGCCCTGCTGGCGACAGATGGCGCTGACGGCTTGGCCCTGGCGGCGGAGCACCAAGGCGCGTTGCGTGCGGTGATCACCGATCTGCACATGCCCCACATGGACGGCCTGGCTTTTGTGCGCGCATTGCGCCGCACATTGCCCCATGTACCGGTTGTGGTGGCCAGTGGCCGGCTGGACGAATCGACGGCTGCCGAACTGCTGCGCCATGGCGTCAAACGTCGACTCGACAAGCCCTTCACCCAGGACCAGCTGGCGCGGGAACTGCAGATCTTGCTCGGCACCTGAGGAATTGGCGCGTTGTTTTTACTCGCGCTGCGGGGTTTCTCCCCACTGCGCCCTGTCGCCACGCCATGGGTGGCGTGGCGACCCTAAATGGTGCAGGGTCCGCTTCACAAATCAAGCACCAGCCGCGCACTGATGGCCCGCGAGCAGCACGGCAGAAAC
>JAABRN010000256.1 GCA_011390855.1 Hydrogenophaga sp.
TCACCCCGGAGTTGTTGACCAGAATGTCGATGGCGCCCACCTCGGTTTCGGCATGCGCCACCGCGGCCTTGATCGAAGCCTGGTCGGTCACATCCAGCGCGACGACGTGCGCATCACCGCCATCTGCTTCAATGTGTGCCCGCAGAGCCATCAGCCGGTCGGTGCGACGACTCGCCAACACCACGGCGGCGCCTGCGCGCGCAAGTGTTTTGGCAAACTGTTCTCCCAGGCCACCGGAAGCACCCGTGATCAGCGCCACCCGGCCAGATAGATCGAGGCTGTAAGACATTAGAGAGGCTCCTCAAAAATGCGTCCATCTTGCGAACGCGTGTTGGACGTGACAGTCATTGTCCCGTATCGACCACTAGAATCGTTGTCACCCGCGACACGGTGAAGGCCAAGCCACCGTCTTTCGGCGCTGGCCCACCCGCATGGCGCCACACAAAAGCGCCTTGACAATCCACAAAAGCGAGACCCCGACATGTCCCCAGAAGAGATCCTCAGCACCTACGGCCCACGCGAAGCGATGGAGTACGACGTGGTTGTGGTGGGCGGTGGCCCGGCAGGCCTTTCCACCGCCATTCGCCTGAAACAGCTGGCAGCAGAAAAAGGCAGCGA
Organism: Hydrogenophaga sp.; assembly: GCA_011390855.1. Taxonomy (GTDB): domain Bacteria; phylum Pseudomonadota; class Gammaproteobacteria; order Burkholderiales; family Burkholderiaceae_C; genus Hydrogenophaga. The sequence goes on from JAABRN010000256.1 coordinate 619, forward strand.
AATCAACGTCTGCGTGCTGGAAAAAGGCTCAGAGCCTGGTGCCCACATCCTCAGCGGCGCGGTCATGGACCCCAAGGCCATCACCGAGCTGTTCCCCAACTGGAAAGAGCTGGGGGCGCCGCTGAACCAGCCCGTGACCGGCGACGACCTGCTGGTACTCAGCGAAACCGGCGCCACGCGCACGCCCGACTGGCTGATGCCGCGCAACTTCCACAACGACGGTTGCTACGTGATCAGCCTGGGCGCAGTGACCAAGTGGCTGGGCGATCAGGCCGAGGCGCTGGGTGTGGAAATCTTCCCTGGCTTCAGCGCCGCCGAGGTGCTTTACAACGATGATGGCTCGGTCAAAGGCGTCGCAACCGGCAACCTGGGCGTGGGCAAGGACGGTGAGCCGTCCGACAGCTTCCAGATCGGCATGGAGCTGCATGCCAAGTACACGGTGTTTGCTGAGGGCGCCCGTGGCCACCTTGGCAAGCAGTTGCTCGCCAAGTTCAACCTCACCGAGGGCAAGGACGCACAGACCTACGCGATCGGCATCAAGGAGCTTTGGGAGATTCCAGCCGACAAGGCCAAGCCTGGTCTGGTGGTTCACACCGCCGGCTGGCCCATGGACGCAGACACCTTTGGCGGTGGTTTCCTCTACCACCTGGAAGGCAACAAGGTCACGCTGGGCCTCGTGGTGGGCCTGGACTACCAGAACCCCTGGATGTCGCCGTTTGAAGAAATGCAGCGCTGGAAAACGCACCCAAGCATCAAGGCCCACATTGAGGGCGGCAAACGCCTGGGGTATGGCGCGCGTGCGCTGAACAACGGCACGCCGCAAGCGCTGCCCAAGCTGAGTTTCCCCGGCGGCGCGCTGGTGGGCTGCAACGCAGGCTTCCTGAACGCCGCGCGCATCAAGGGCAGCCATGCGGCCATCAAGAGCGGCATGCTCTGCGCCGAAGCGGCCTTTGAGGCCGTGACGGCTGGTCGCAGCGGCGACGAACTCAGCGGCTTCACCGAGAAGTTCGAGAAGAGCTGGCTGCATGACGAGCTCCAGACCTACCGCAACTTCAAGAACTGGTTCAAGAAGAGCCCGATGCTGGGCAAGCTCATGACCGGGGTGGAGCACTGGTTCCTGCCCAAGGTGGGCGTGAGCAATCCGCCCTGGACGCTGCACAACACCACGCCGGACCATGAAAAGCTGCGTCCGGCGGCCGAAATGCCCAAGATCAGCTACCCCAAGCCAGACGGCGTGATCACCTTTGACAGACTCTCCAGCGTGTTTGTTTCCAACACCAACCACGAAGAGCACCAGCCCGCCCACCTCACGCTGAAGAACGCGAGCGTGCCGGTGCAGATCAACCTGGCGAAGTACGCAGGACCTGAGAGCCGTTACTGCCCCGCCGGTGTATACGAGTACGTCAAGAACGAAGACAACACCGACCGCCTGCAGATCAATGCGCAGAACTGCGTGCACTGCAAAACCTGCGATATCAAGGACCCGACGCAGAACATCGTGTGGGTCACACCAGAAGGTGGCGGAGGCCCCAACTACGCGGGCATGTGACCGCCTTCAGCTCTGAAAAAGACCGCCGTGTGCGGTCTTTTTTTGGTCCATTCGTGCCACACCCCCGCCACAAGCCCTCAAAAAGCCGTTGCAATACGTAACCTTGACTTATTCTTGCGCATCCAAGACCCCGTGCGCCCAGATGAATTCTGCTGCCCTGTACCAACACCGCTGGCTGATGATCCGCCTGCCATTGGCGATGTTGGCACTGGCGCTGGCCAGCGTGGTGTGGGTCCGGCTGTACCCCATGCCACCCACGAAGCTGACGATCAGCACGGGTCTGGACGATGGTGCCTACCAGTGGTACGCCAAACGCTACATGCAGGCATTTGCCGACAGGGGGATCGAATTGACGGTTCTGGTGTCGGAAGGGTCTTCCGAGAACCTGGAGCGACTCCAGGCCGATCCACCACAAACCGATCTGGCGCTGGTCCAGGGTGGATACGGATGGTCATCGCCCACCAGTGAGTCCCGCCGCGAAGAGGGTGTGCAGACGCTGGCCAGTGTCGACATTGAAGCCCTTTGGCTGTTCAGCCGGGAGCCCCCCATCCGGTCGCTGATGCAGCTCAGCGGCTTGCGCGTGGCAGCAGGCCCCGAGCGCAGCGGGCACCGTGTGCTTTTGCAAAGGCTTTTGGCGCAGCAACGCATCGGGTCGGATGAGTTGATCTGGTCGGACCTGAGCGGGCAGGCTGCGAGCGTGGCCCTGACGCGAGGCGAAATTGACGCCGTCTTCATGGTCGCGTCGCCAAATTCGCCTGGTGTGCAGGCACTGCTGGGTAACCCGGGGCTGACACTGGCCACCCTTCAGCGCACGACCGCCATCGCCGAGCGAAACAACTACCTGGAGAGCCGGTTGATGCCACAAGACGGTCTGGGGCCCAATTTGCCGCCTTCAGACACGCCCATGCTCACCACGCCGGCACACCTGCTGGTCCGGCAGGACCTGGACCCCGCACTCAAGCGTGTGGCTACCGCCGTGATGATTGAGGTGCATGGAGAAGCCGGCCCCTTCCACCGCGCCGGGGAATTTCCGGCACTGCGATCGAGTGACTTTCCTTCTGCACCCGAAGCGCGGCAGGTGCTTCTCCGCGGTCTGGGGCCACTGGAGAACCTGTTGCCTTTCTGGTGGGTGCAGGTGTTGCATCGCCTGCTCATCATCTGCGTGCCATTGCTCCTGCTGACGGCCGGGTTGTTCCTCCTGGTC
>JAABRN010000257.1 GCA_011390855.1 Hydrogenophaga sp.
TCGCCCAGCGGCTGGCACGGCTGGGCCGCGTCGAAGTGAATGCGGACACGGGGGTCATGCGCTGGTCCAGCGAGATGTATTCCATACTGGAACTTGACAACGACAAAGCGCCGATGACCTTTGAGGCATTGATCCAGTTTGTCTGCCCCGAAGCGCAACCGGACCTCATGAAGCGGCTGGAAAGTGTCATGCAAAGGGGTGAAGAGTTCGACCACGAGCTGCCCATAACGACCCAGAAGGGGCGCCGCCGTTGGGTCCGATGCCGTGGCGTCCCCGTGAAGGACGGCGCCAGCATCCGCCCTCCGAGCACCTGGACCATCCAGGACGTGACCGTGTACCGGGAGCTGATTGAGCAGAAGCGCCTGTCGAACGACAAGCTGAGGGCCATGGTGGCCGAAAGGACACACCACCTCGAAGAGGCCAACAGCTCGCTGGAGGCGTTTTCCCACGCGCTCTCGCACGACCTGAAGAAGCCGGTTCGGCACATGACCAGTTACGCCGAAATTGTGGAGGAATCCTTGTTGTCCGGTGACATCGCATCCGCCCAGGCCTACTGCCGGAAGATCGTGAACGCCGGCATCCAACTGCGGTCGCAGATCGACAGCCTGCTGGCGTTCTCGCGCATGGGGCGCCGGGGCATCAGTCCTTCCCGGGTTTCCATGGCAGACACGGTCAAAGGCTGTCTCAGCGAGGTGGCAGCATCTTTCTTGGGTCGCCAATTCAGCGCTACCGGCCTGGAATCCCTGCCGGAAGTCTGGGCCGACCCCGTCTTGATGCGCGAAGTCTGGACCAACCTGATTGACAACGCCTTCAAGTACAGCGAGGGGCAGGAGCTGACGCGGCTGTGCTTCGCGTGTGCCAGTACGGACAGCGGCTGGACGCTGTCCCTGCGGGACAACGGCCGCGGCTTCAATCAGGCCATGCAGTCGCACATATTCCAGATGTTCGGCCGAGCCAACCCGGACGGGGCTGTTGCCGGCGACGGCATTGGCCTGTCGCTGTGCCAGCGCATCGTGTTGGCGCACGGAGGCCGCATTTGGGCTGAGTCCACGCCGGGCGAAGGTGCTGCCTTTTTTGTCTTTCTGCCCATCGCCACACCGGGTTCAAACTTCGGCCCACTCTGAGCAACGAGTCGATGCGCTCGTGAACCGCCATGGGTTTTGCGACGCTTCCACGCGATGTCGGGCGCGACCCAGGCATGCAACACCGGACAAAGCCACTGCTTGAAGCAAGCGCGGTGTTCTGGTGGGTTGGGCTCGGCGAGCCCTGCCTCTTGAGATACTCGCAGTTTGTGTAGCTGTCCGCTCTCCTCCATGACCGAAACTGTCGAACAAGCCAAAGCCCATTTCTTCGAAGGCAACGCCCACTTCGAAGCCACCCGGTTTGAACAAGCGCTGGCGAGTTTTCAGGCTGCACTCGCGCTTGTGCCTGGGCGACCTTCCATTCTGGCCAACCTGGGCATCACGCAGGTGCGCCTGGGGCACTGGGAGGTTGCGGTAACCACGCTCACCCAGGCCACACAGGCAGACCCGTCGAACCGCGACGCCTGGCTCGCGCTGGCCGCCGCGCACGAGGCACTGCAACAATGGGCCTGCGCCGTGCAAGCCTTGAATCAGGCAGGCGCTCTGGCCTCACCCACGGCGGCGCTGTGGCTGGCGCTGGCGCGTTGTCAATTGCGGCTGGAGCAGCCGGCCGAAGCGCTGCGAGCGTACGAGGAGGCACTGACCATGGATGCCACGCTGGCCGAGGCATGGAGCCAGCGCGGCAGCCTGTTGCGCGATGCGGGCCAGTTTGCCGAAGCGGCGCGCAGCTTCCAGCAGGCCCTGAACCAGGGTGGCGACGACGAATTGAATCGCTTCTACCTTGCCTCCGTGACCGAGCAGCCCGTGCCCGAACGACCGCCGCTGGCGTATGTGGAGACGCTGTTCGACGAGTACGCCGACAACTTCCAGTCGCACCTGGTGGAAGGACTGAACTACCAGGCACACCAGACCTTGCTGGCGCCGTTGGTGGAAAGCGGTGCGCGGTTCCCGATGGTGCTCGACCTGGGCTGTGGTACCGGGCTGTGTGGGCAGTTGATCCGCTCGCAGGCAGGCGCGGTGGATGGCGTGGATGTGTCGGGCGCCATGGTGGCGCAGGCGCGGGCCAGCGGTGTGTACCGTCAGGTGGTGCAGGGTGACCTGCTGCCGTTTCTGACGGCTTCTTCCGAGATGGCCGACCTGGTGATGGCGGCCGACGTTTTCATTTATGTGGGCGCGCTGGAGGCTGTGTTTGCGGCGGTGCGCCAGCGCCTGGCCCCCGGGGGGTGTTTTGCGTTCTCCGTGGAACGCGCCCTGACTGGACGGGAACTGGTGTTGCTGCCCAGCCTGCGCTATGCCCATTCAGCGGCCTATGTGAACCGCCTGGCCCAACTGCACGGCCTGCGCGTGGTGCGCCATTGGGAAGCGCCGCTGCGGGAAGACCAGCGTCGCCCGGTCATGGGGCTGTATTTCCATCTCGCGCCCGCCATCTGAAGCAGGCGGTGGGGTGGAGTCAGCCGTTGCGCCGGGCCACCCAGTAGGCGGCGCCTTCGCTGCCGTAGCGCTCGGCATGGGGCACGTCGCGGTCCAGGGCGAAGGAATCGCCCGCAAGCAGGTGGCGGGTCTGTTCATCCACGGTGAGCCACATTTCGCCGCGCACCACCAGCGCCTTGACCGAGAACGGGTGGGTGTGGGTGTCCAGCACGGTGTCGGGTGCCCACTCGCGTTCGAGCACTTCGTCAAAACCTTCGGCCAGGGCCTTGGTCTGAAACAGGGAGTAGTCGGTGAGCTGCATGCGTGGAAGTGTGCCGTGAGTGCGTCTGTGCAGGCAACCCCATGGCGACAACCCCGTTGAGGTCAGGGTCAGCGAAGCGGCATCAGCAGGACAGGCTGCCTGCGGGCGGAAACAGCTGCACCGGTGCCCCCGGCTCCCACACAGGTACCTTGTGCATGCAGGCCAGGAAAAGGGGGTTGCCCAGCCATGTGTTCAGCCAGCGCCGGGTGCATGCCCAAGGCGAGCTCGCCCACCAGTCAGGGTCCACGGACGCGAACTGCCGCACAAAAGGGAAGACCGCTGCGTCCGCCCAACAGGGCTTCTGGCCACCCACATGGGGCTGCGCCGCCAGTTGCGCTTCAAGGGGTTTGATGAGGCAGCGCACCGCCTCGTCGCGCCAGTCAGCGGCACCGCGCTCGGGAAAGCGTTCAGCGTATTTGTAACGGTCCAGCCAGCGTTTGAAGTCGCCATCGGTGGTGTCCACCAGCCACTGATTGAAGCTGCGCTCCCCATGTTGCAGCCAGCCCTTCGGATCGTTCTGCTTGAGCGCCCAGTGCAGGATGTCCAGGC
>JAABRN010000258.1 GCA_011390855.1 Hydrogenophaga sp.
CAAGAGATTGCCTCGGGCAATCAGGACCTGTCTGCGCGCACCGAGCAGGCGGCGAGCAACCTCGAAGAAACCGCAGCCAGCATGGAGCAGCTCACCAGCACCGTGCGCCAGAGCGCCGATGCGGCGCGCCAGGCCAACCAGCTCGCATCGAGCGCAGCCGAGATCGCCGCACGCGGTGGCCAGGTGGTGGGCCAGGTGGTCACCACCATGGACGAGATCAACCACAGCAGCAAGAAGATCAGCGACATCATCGGCGTGATCGACGGCATTGCCTTCCAGACCAATATCCTGGCGCTGAATGCTGCGGTGGAAGCCGCGCGGGCCGGTGAGCAGGGCCGGGGCTTTGCGGTGGTGGCCGGTGAGGTGCGCAACCTGGCGCAGCGCAGCGCCGAGGCGGCCAAGGAGATCAAGGGCCTGATCGGCGCGAGCGTGGACAAGGTCGAGGCCGGCTCCAGGCTGGTGGCCGATGCGGGCCAGACGATGAGCGAGATCGTGGGCTCGGTGCAGCGTGTCTCCGACATCATTGGCGAGATCACGGCGGCCTCGGGCGAGCAGAGCGACGGCATCGGCCAGGTCAATGTGGCGGTGACGCAGCTGGACCAGATGACGCAGCAGAACGCCGCGCTGGTTGAAGAGAGCGCGGCAGCGGCCGAGAGCCTGAAAGACCAGGCCGGCCGCCTCTCGGATGTGGTCCGGGTGTTCCGCCTGTCGGGCACAGCACACGGCTGAAGGGCCTGGCAGCATCGGCAGATGGCGCCATCAGCGGCAAGCCGGGGCCGCTCTGCCTATACTGTGGCAGGAAGCGCCCCGATCCCCGTGGGGTGCCTTGCCAGGAGACCCCCGCCATGAACGCCCGTTTGCCGACTTCTCCCCTGGATGCCCAGGCCCTGCAGTCCCACGTGGAGGCTGCCTGGTCCAGCACCATCGTGCCGGAACTGCAGCGCTACATCGAAGTGCCTGCCAAGTCCCCCGCCTTTGACCCCGACTGGGCCTCGCACGGACTGCTGGAGCGGGTGCTGCAATCTGCTGCCGACTGGGTGGCTGCGCAGAAGGTCGAAGGCCTCACGCTGGAGGTCATCCGCCTGAACGACGCGCATGGCCTGCCGCGCACGCCGGTGTTGTTCTTTGAGCTCCCCGCCAGCGCCGGCAAGGACGGTACGCCCGTGCCTGCGTCGGGTCAGACGGTGCTGATGTATGGCCACCTGGACAAGCAGCCCGAGTTCACCGGCTGGCGCAGCGACCTCGGCCCATGGACACCCAAGATCGATGACGGCAAGCTCTATGGTCGTGGTGGCGCCGACGACGGCTACGCGGTGTACGCCAGCATCGCTGCCATACAAGCCCTCAAGGCCCAGGGTGCTGCGCATCCGCGCATTGTTGGCCTCGTTGAGACCTGCGAGGAAAGTGGTTCAGGCGACTTGCTGCCTTATGTGGACGCACTGCGCACCCGCCTGGGCGATGTCGGTCTGGTGATCTGTCTGGACAGCGGTGCGGGCAACTACGACCAGCTCTGGCTCACCACCAGCCTGCGCGGCATGGCCAGTGGCGTGCTCAAAGTCGAGGTGCTCACCGAGGGCATCCACTCGGGCGACGCCTCAGGCCTGGTGCCCTCGAGCTTTCGCATCATGCGCCAGGTGCTCGACCGCCTCGAAGACAGCGCCACCGGTCGCCTGCTGCCCGCCAGCTTTCATTGCGAAGTGCCGGCCGAGCGCATTGAACAGGCGCGCGCCACCGCGGCCATACTGGGCGACGAGATCTACAAACGCTTTCCCTGGGCGCACCACGACTGCGGGGGCTCAACCGTGTTCGCGCTGCCCACCACCACCGACCCGGTGGATGCGTTGCTCAACCGCACCTGGCGGCCCACGTTGTCGGTCACCGGTGCCGAAGGATTTCCCACGCTGCAGAACGCCGGCAATGTATTGCGGCCCTACACCGCCTTCAAGCTGAGCCTGCGCCTGCCGCCCCTGGTGGATGCGCCACAGGCCGTGCAGGAACTCAAGGCTTTGCTCGAAGACAACGCGCCCTACCAGGCCAGGGTGACATTCGAGGGTGGGGGTGCGGCCAGCGGATGGAACGCGCCTGCCACCTCGCCCTGGTTTGAACAGGCCTTGCAGGACGCCTCGCAGGCCCACTTTGGCGCCGGCTGCGGCACCATTGGCCAGGGAGGCACCATCCCGCTGATGAACATGCTCAGCAAGGGCTTTCCCACAGCGCAGATGATGGTGTGCGGCGTGCTGGGTCCCAAGAGCAACGCCCACGGCCCCAACGAATTTCTGCATCTTGACTACGCACAGCGCCTGACCGCCTCGGTGGCTCAAGTGATCGCGCGCATGCCCTGAAGCCCTTCCATGAGTGACACCACCCAGGCGCCCTTCACCCTGCGCGATGGCCTGAACCTGGCCATTTACGACTGGCCCTTGCCCTCGCGCCAGCGACCGCGCGCGGTGGTGCTGATCGTGCATGGCCTGGGTGAGCACGCCTGGCGTTACGACACGGTGGCCAACCGGCTCAACGAATGGGGATTCGTGGTGCGGGCCTACGACCAGCGCGGGCACGGTGAATCCGGTGGAGAGCGTGGCGCGCTCCCGTACGACGATGCCTTGCTGGACGACCTGGCCGAGGTGCTCGACGACACGCGTCGCCACATTGCCGAGCCGTGGTCGTGTCCGCTGATTCTGATGGGCCACAGCATGGGGGGTGTGGTGGCTTCTTCTTTCGTGCAACGTGGCATGGCACCGGTGGATGGTCTCGTGCTGTCGTCGCCGGCATTGGCCACGGGCATTGGTGCCCTGATGCTCAAGGTCATTGATCTGCTCTACCGCTTCGCACCCAATCTGGCGCTGTCAAACGGGCTCGATGCCAGCAAGATCTCACACAGCGCCGTCACGGTGGATGCATACAAAAACGACCGGCTGGTGCACGACCGCATCACTGCGCGGCTGGCCAGGTTCATTGACGCCAACGGTCCCAGGGTGCTGGCCGCGGCACCCAGATGGAAGGTGCCCACCTTGCTCATGTACGCTGGCGCCGACAAGCTGGTCGCACCTGTTGGAAGCAGCAGCTTTGCCTCGACGGCACCCGCCAACCTGTTGACCAGCAAGTGCTTCCAGGACATGTACCACGAGATCTTCAACGAGGCCGATCCTTCGCAGGTGTACGCGGCGCTACAGGGCTGGCTGGACCGCCAGGCACCTGTCGCTTGAACAGCCGAGCCGCTTTACCGGGGAAGGACCGGAGGCGCCTCAGCGCTTGCCCATCAGTCCGCCGAGCATGCCGACGAGATCGGCAGCCCCGGGGCCTTTGCCGCCGGCACCACCACCCAGCAGCGCCCCCAAACCCCCCAGACC